>NZ_JBSFQF010000008.1:118981-217978 GCF_053588575.1 Gordonia sp. NPDC003429 | reverse complement strand
CCCGCTCACGGGTCTCCTGGTCGAACTTCCGTGGTGCTCCCATATCCGTATTCTCCTGGTGAGATCACGGTCTCCACCAGACCCAGGACGGTTCAACCAACATCACCCTGTGGGCTGCGAGATCGACTGACGATCACAACAAGGAACTGGCTCTAGAACTGCCTGGACTGGTTATCGGGGACCTGCCAACACTGTCAAAGAACGAGACCGTTGGACTTGTAGCCGTAACAACTATTTCTAACAACTCCGATGTTCACTATCACTTCGAAATAGATTTCGATTTCGGTCAAACCGTGAAGGTCGATAACTATGGACACGAGTTCCGGTTAGTTTCGTATCCCAATAATGCCACGCGCGGATACATGGCGGCATTTGCGCGAAGTCAATCGGGCGGATTCGGAGAATCAGGAATATTCTCGTGATCCTGGCCGACACAGTGCAAGGCCGGCGCTGGAAACCTTGCACCCAGGCGATTGATCATCCACGCCACCACTACTGAACGAAAAGCCGCGGCATCGCTCGGACAACCTCGCTGCTTGCGGTACTCGTAGAGGATGCTCGATGTGACCCTCAAGATTGGCCCATTCCTCGCCGGAAGCGCCGCGCTCATCGCCCTGATCGTCAGCGCGACCACGACGGCCCGTCTTCGCCGACAGGAAGAACTGTTACGGGAGGCAGCCGAGTCGACTGAGTCACCGCAGCGCGCGGCGCTCGACGATCTGCACCGCTGGGTACTCGCCCGGATCCTGGCCCGACAGGTGTGCGGGTGGTGGAGATTCACGTGGCCGTGGCTCGTCTGGGCAGGGATGGTCGCAACATCCGCCCAGTCGAGCTACGTACTCGCCGAACGCCTCAGCAGGTCACAACCCACGCCGCCGAGTGAGGTGTTCGGAGTCTTCACCGGCGACGACGGCCCGTTCGCGATAATGGCAGTGGTGATCGGACCGATTCTGTTCATGCCCGTCTTCACCTCGTTGGAATGGTCACTGACACAGCGGGCGTCGATCGTCAGGCGCTTCTACCGAACCGGGACCGTCTACCGGCCCGAGCCGTTCCGAGAATGGGGCAACTTCCCTCGCGGCTCCACACGATGGGGAACCGTCGGTCGGACCCTGCGCGCGTTGGTGCCAGCATTCGCAGCACTTTCGGTTGGCCTGTTCCTCGGCAGCGCCGTGTTCCGCCGCCTGCATCCGGAAGTCCTGCCACAGGGCCACCCCGGACTCATGAACCTAAACGGGTGGGCGATCTTCGCGATGGTCTTCGCGATCACCGCAGTTATGGTCATCGTGTCATCGGTGGCCCTCGAGGTTGAGGTCGCCGCCAGCCAGCCGTCGACTCACCCGCCCAGCGCTTTCGTGCTGCCTCGTAGACGACTGCGCCGCCCGCGCCGTGACAACAGATCGACAACAAACGACCGCGAATCGGATTGAGCACGAATCAAATGGCAAGATGAGTCACCACAGGTCACAACACCTATCCGGCGCATCGCCGCAGCACCCCGAAACACGTTCAGAGTTCGAGTCTCACCGAGGGCACCACGAGAAACCCTGATCGGCGGGGTTTTCTGCTGTCGGCGCCGGCCGACCCGAGCCGTCGACGGCCACCGAGAAGTCATCGCGCGATCAGTGCAAAGACGCCCCACCCGAGGTATTCGCGGCCGTACCGCGCGTACTTTCCAGGTTCGGTGGTGAGTTCTTCGCGTACCTCTGCATACATCTCGTCGTCGGGGTGTGCGTCGAGCCAGCGACGCATCGTGAGCCATTGCGCGGCCACATACCGATCCCAGCTGCCCTCGTCGGCCAGCACCATCTCCACGGTGTCGTAGCCCAGTGCACCGAACTCCTCGATCAGCTCCGGCAGCAGCCGGAAGTCGGATGCACTGGCGGCACCACTGCCTCGCGCTGCCTCCTCGCTCGGCGACCGCCGCCAGTACGGTTCGCCGATGAGCATGATCCCGTCGGATCGCAGGCTTCGTCCGAGCAGTTCGGCGGTGCCGGCCACCCCGTTTCCGATCCAGGTGGCGCCGAGACACGCAGCGACGTCGACCGGTTCGTCGGAAACGAAACCGGCGGCGTCGTCGTGAACGAAGGTCACCAGATCGACGACGCCGAGCTCGACGGCGCGTGCCCGTGCCTGCTCGGTGAACATCGCGCTGATGTCCACTCCGGTTCCGGTGATGCCGAGATCGCGAGCCCAGGTGCACAACATTTCACCCGACCCGCTGGCGAGGTCGAGCACTCGGGTTCCGGGTTCGAGTCGTAGTACTCGGCCGAGGGTGTCGAGCTTTTCCGGAGTGAACGGGTTGTGAATGCGGTGACCACTTTCGCGGATGGTGTAGATACGTGGCAGATCGAGTGACGACATAGCCGTCACCCTGCTCTCGATTGCGGTTCGAATGCAACGGGATTTCGCTATCACACGGGACTACGACAGCGCCATGCGACGAACCCGACTTGCGGTAGGCATGCGGTACCCCGGGCGACGAATTGGAACGAAACTCGTGCAGCTCGACAACCCGTTCGACTAACCAACGACTGACCACCGTTTGACTACCGCCTGCGCTGCGACTCTTTGACGTGCGTTGAACTCAGCTGACGTGAAACCAGCAGAGGCGCAGCGGTTCTCGCCAGAATGACGGGGTTGACAGACGACAGGGTTGGCCTAGATCCCTGGCAGAGTCCTACGCTGTAAGGGAGTTCCTGCTCGAGATTCTCCGCGGCCGACGTCGATACCCGGGGGCGTCGATGATGGCGGTTCGCGTACGCGACAACAACTCCAGGAAACCAAGTCCAGGAGGAGCCCATGCTGTTGACCGTCGCCGTGATCGTGGTGGTGTCGGCTGCACTCGTCCTGGGCGCGGCTTGGGGTGTGTACGGCCGGTTGCCCACCAAGCTGGAAGGTTTCATTGTCGCCCTCGCGGGTGGAGCGCTGATCGTGTCCAGCGTGCTCGAACTCATCGACCCGGCCACAAACGTGGCACCCTTCTGGGCTGTCGGCCTATCCACCCTGGCTGGGGCCGGCATGTTCGTTCTCCTCGACAAGGTCGTGAAACGAAAGCTCGGGGCCGACAGCGGCGGCGGTCTGCTCGCGGCCATCACACTTGACGGAATTCCGGAAAACCTCGCGCTCGGTGTCGCACTCATCGGCGCCGGCCCGTTACAGGTGGCCTCGCTATCGGGCTCGATCTTTCTTTCCAACCTGCCCGAAGCCGCGGGCGGCGCGCAGGAAATGGCCAAGGGGCGTTCCAACGCCAAGGTGCTGGGACTGTGGACGGCGACCGCACTGTTGCTCTCTGCCGCCGCGCTGATCGGAAACCTGCTCTTGAGTGGCGTGCCGACGCAGGTCCTGTCGCTGGTGCGGTGCGTGGCCGGCGGCGCGGTAGTCGCGTCCTTGGCCACCGAGGTCTTCCCGAAAGCATTCAAAGAAGAGAGCTATGCCACCGGGTTCGCGACCGCAATCGGAGTCGTGCTCGCGATCGGACTGCACCAGCTCGGTTGATTCCGTCTCTGATCGCCGTCGTCGGCTGCTCCGCCACATCACGAGATCACGATGGCCCTACTGCAACGTCCCCCGCGTCAGCCCGAGTTCGTTCTCCATCGCTCGTCGTACCAGCCGACCCCGGTCGGCGGTGGGCGCATAGTGCACCAGGGCGTGTGAGTTCACCCCGTCGATCATGCCGAGGAACTGCCAGGCGACGTCGGCAGCGTCGTCGGTTGTGAACTCGCCTGCGGTGATTCCCTCGCCGATCAATTCGGCCACCAACAGTTGCCACTCGTCCATCGCGGCACGTACGGCCGCGGCCAACGGCTCGTTGGTACGCCCGAGACTGAACGCATCGGCCCAGACGACGGTGACCTCGTCACGGCCCGGTTCGGTGAGCGTTGCGATGAGTCGGCGCAACTTGTCCGTGGGCGTAGATTCCGATCCGAGGAGGTCGCCGATCTCGGCGACCTCGGTCCCGGCGATCGCCGCGAACGTCGTCGCGATCAGGTCTTCCATGTTGGGTTCGTAGTGCGCGACCAGCGCCGGCGCGACGCCCACATGGGCTCCGATGGAGCGCAGCGTCAACGTGGGAAGCCCCTGCGACAGGGCGACTTCACAAGCCGCCGAACGGATCTCGTGGGCACGTTCGGCCGGCGACTTGCGTGGCGCACGGACACGCGACCCGCCCGACCCGCCGCTCATGACCGCCGGAGACCTCGCGATTGCGCGGCCCACTCGTCTCGCCTACTCCCTGACACCGTCACATCAGCGATCATCACGCGGGGTGGTCATCACGTCAAGGACTATTGATCGCCGAATCAATATCTCTTCCGTAACCCTTGACGACGGGCGCCAACCAACCTACGGTCTTAGTTATTGATTATCTGATCAATAACTCAGAGAGGTAGCCCGATGGCCTGGAGAATGCCCGCCGAGACCGCTCGGCACGACCGCGTGTGGATGGCCTTCCCCCGGATCAACACCACACTGGCCGAGAGCGCCGCCGACGCCGACACCGCGTATGCGGCGTGGAGCGAGGTGGCCAACACCGTCGTCGATTTCGAGCCGGTCACCGTGGTCGTCGATCCGACGGAGATGGCGCGCGCCCGGGGCCTGCTCGCGGGCGCGGTCGACATCGTCGAGGCCCCACTCGACGACGCCTGGATGCGCGACATCGGACCGACCTTTGTCACCGACGACTCGGGTCACCTCGCCGCGGTCACCTGGACCTTCAACGGCTGGGGCGCCCAGGAATGGGCCGAATGGGACAACGACCGCCGGATCGGTCGTTTCGTCGCCGGGCAGGCCGGGGTGCCCGTGGTCAGTTCGATGCTCGTCCAGGAGGGCGGCGCCATCCACGTCGACGGCGAAGGCACCGTCCTGGTCACCGAGACCGTGCAACTCGATCCCGGACGCAATCCGTACGCCACCCGCGAGACCGTCGAGGCCGAACTCGAACGCACCATCGGCGCCCGCAAGGTGATCTGGCTGCCACGCGGATTGACCCGCGACTACGAACGTTTCGGTACCCGCGGCCACGTCGACATGGTTGCCACCATCCCCTCCCCCGGAACCCTTCTCCTGCACCACCAGGCGAACCCCGACCATCCCGATCACGCCGTCACCCGGGAACTGCGCGACTTCCTGGCGACCACCACCGACGCCGCGGGTCGCTCCTGGAACATCATCGATCTCCCCGCACCGCAGACCATCCGGGATTCCGAGGGCTTCGTCGACTACAGCTACATCAACCATCTCGTGGTCAACGACGGCGTGATCGCCTGCGGTTACGGTGAACCGGAGGCCGATGCGCGGGCCGCCGACATCCTGTCCGCCGCCTACCCGGGTCGCAGCGTGGTGAGCATCGACGCTCGCGAGATCCTCGCCCGCGGGGGTGGCATCCACTGCATCACACAGCAGCAACCCGCAGTCGAGAACCACTCATGACCGGCACCACCACAACCCCACCCCTGGTCGAAGCCTCCATCGCCGAACTGGGTGCGGCACTGTCGAGTGGCGCGGTCACAAGTGTGGAACTCGTCGCCGGATACCTCAACCGCATCGCCTATTACGACCGGCACGGCTTGGCGCTCAACGCGATTCCCGTGCTGAACCCCGACATGTTCGTCGAGGCCCGCGCCTCGGATGAGCGCCGCGCTCGCGGTGAGACGCGCGGCCCGCTGGACGGAATCCCATACACCGCCAAAGACAGCTACCGCATTCGCGGAATGACCGTGGCGTCCGGCTCGCCGGCGTTCGCCGATCTGGTGGCCGGGTCGGACGCCTTCGCCATCGAACGCCTGCGTGCGGCGGGCGCGATCTGTCTGGGTCTGACCAACATGCCCCCGATGGCCAACGGCGGTATGCAACGCGGGGTATACGGACGTGCCGAAAGTCCCTACAACCGGAACTATCTCGCGGCTGCATACCTGTCGGGATCGTCGAACGGTTCGGGCGTGGCGACCGCGACGAGCATGGCCGCCTTCGGCCTCGGTGAGGAAACGTGGTCGAGTGGACGTTCGCCGGCGTCGAACAACGCGTTGGTGGCCTACACCCCATCGCGCGGGGTGATCTCGGTGCGCGGCAACTGGCCACTGACCCCCACGATGGATGTGGTGGTGCCGCACACCCGCACCGTCGACGACATGCTGACCCTGCTCGACGTTCTCGTGGCCGACGATCCCGACACGCGCGGCGATTTCTGGCGCACCCAGCCGTGGGTAACGCTCCCCACGGCATCGACGGTGCGGCCGTCGTCGTATCTGTCGCTGCGTGACCCGGATGCGCTGCGTGGCAAACGTTTCGGTGTGCCGCGGATCATTCTCGGCCAGGACCCGCACGCCGGGTGGCCGATCACACCGCGACCGTCGGTGATCGAGTTGTGGAACCGCGCGCGTGCCGATCTGGTCAACGCCGGCGCCGAGGTGATCGACGTCGACTTCCCCGCCCTGACCAACTACGAACTCGATCGTCCCGGCGCCCGTGACGGCTATGCGCGCGGGATACTGCCCGCGGGCTACTTCGACGCCGAGATGTGGGATCTGACGATGTGGTCGTGGGATGACTATCTGCAGGCCACCGGCGATCCGGCGTTGCATCGGCTCGCCGACGTCGACGGTGACCTCATCTTCCCGCTGCCCGATGGCGCCATCCCGGACGAACTCGACGGATACTATGCGCGCTACAACCTCGACATCAGCGAATACCCCGCCCGCGCCGCGCGCGGTATTCCGACGCTCGAGGAAATCCCCGACCTGGCCGCGGGCGTGCGCGGCCTCGAGGAACTGCGTCGGGTGGATTTCGAGCAGTGGCTCGACGACCTCGGCTTGGACGCACTGGTGTTCCCGTCGGCGCTCGACGTCGGCGCCGCCGACGCGGATACCGACCCCGACGCACACGCGAGGGCGATGGCCAACGGCGTGTGGGTGTCCACCGGCAACACCATGATCCGGCACTACGGCATCCCGACCGTGAACTTGCCCATGGGTACGATGCGCGACATCGGCATGCCGGTGAACGTGACGTTTGCCGGCCGCGCGTACGACGACAACACCCTGCTGGCCTGCGGTTGGGCCTACGAGCAAGCCGCGCGCCGACGGCACGCCCCGGCCTCGACCCCCGAGTTGCCGCCGCTCATGCGGGTCGGCACAGTGACCGGGGTTCGGACACCGGAGCTGACCGTGGAGGTGTCCTTACATACGGGCACAACTGTGCCGGCGAATCCGGTGACGGCAACCCCGACAGCAACGAACCCGGTGTCGAGGATCGTCGTGTCGGGTTCCACGACTGCGCATCTGCTGCAGGTGTTCGTCAACGGGATCGGGGTGCCGGTGGACCGCAGCGGATCCACCTGGTCGGCCTCGGCGGAGATCCCGACATCGGAGCTCGAACGTCGGCACTCACAATGGCGTGCGCCGTACGGCGCGATCATTACCGTAGTGGCCGCATCCGAGGACGGCGCAACGGCGGGCCGCTACTCGGTGATCGGTGGAGCCGGCTGATCAGACCGCAGACGCAGAACTACCCTGCGGCGCGCCGGTAACGCTCGACGAAACGGCGAAGGATCGCCGGCGCGTGCCTGGCATCGAGTTCGCGGGCCGCGGCCTTGATGGACTCGGCTTCGTGCGGTTCGAAATAGCCGAAATGGCGATACACGTCGACCCTCGTCGATAGCCCGTCGGCATCGAGCTCCGGGTGGAACTGCGTTGCGTAGACGTTGTCGCCGACCCGGAACGCCTGCACGGGGCAGCCGGGTGAGGACGCGAGGTGAACGGCGGTGTCGGGCAGCGCTGCTGCCGACTCCTTGTGTCCCCCATAGGCATCAAAGGTGTCGGGTACATCGACGAACAGCGCATCTCGCCGGCCGGCGTCGGTCAGCGTCACGCACATGGATCCGACGGGTTCGGGATAGGTGCGGTCGATCGTGGCACCGATCACCGAGCCCAGCGTCCCGACCCCGTAACAGCATCCGAGGAAGGGGAAGTCGGCGTCGACGATCCGGCCGACAAGGTCGAGGAGCTCGTTTTCGACGCGCTCCTGAGTTGCCGATCTCGAGTCCGCGGGATCACTCACGTTGTACGGCCCGCCGCCGAGGATGATTCCCGACCAGTCGTCGAGGTCGACCGCCCCGAGTGGGCGCCGCGTCAGATTGACGGTGACCAACTCGTTCTGCGTGAGTCCGCCGAGTCGACTCACCGAGCGCTCCTCGTCGTCGGCCGCCTCGGGTTCGGCGCGGACGGAGAGCAGCAGGAAAGGCAAGGTGGTGGCGCTCGTGCTCATCTGGTCTCGACTTCCTGTTGCGCGTCGTTCACGCACCCGGGGTGCGACGTGTTAGAGCGTAGAGGTATGGCCCTGCGCGATCACGTCAACCCCTTCCAGGGAACCGACAGCATTCCGGAAGTGTCGACAGGCAACACGCTGCCGATCACGTCGCTGCCGTTCGGGATGGCGCACTGGACACTGCAGACGCAGCGCCACGGCGGGTGGATGTTCAACCCGCACAATCCGAAGCTCCAAGGGGTGCGGTGCACCCACCAGCCCAGTCCGTGGATGGGCGACTACGGATCGTTCGCCGTGCTCCCGCAGACGGGACCACCACGCCTCTCCGCGCACCGCCGCGCCACCGCCTGGCGACGGGACCGTTCCGTCGTTGCCCCACACCGTATGTCCCTCGACCTGGTGGCCGACGGCATTCGGGTGGACGTCGCACCCACCGCGCGCTGCGCGATCATGCGTTTCCGGTTTCCTGCCGGCTGCGACGCCAGGATCATCCTCGAATGCACGCGAGGTGAAAGCCACATTCAAGTACGACCCGACGGCGAACCATCCTCGGATACACCCGCGGCAACTCCGGTGGGGTGCCCGATGGTTTCGCTCACCACTTCGTCGCCGTGATCGACCGTGATGTGCTCGACTGGAACACCTTTCGCGACGATGCCGTCGGGACGCCACGGACGCCGGACACCGGTGAGGGCCTAGGCGTGGTCGCCGACCTCGGCAACACCGTCACGGAGGTGACCGTGCGCATCGCCACCTCGTTCATCAGCGCCGAGCAGGCCGCAGTCACCCTGCAGCGAGAACTCGGCACGCGTGACCCCGACCGGATCGCCGCCGATGCGGCCGCCGCATGGGATCTCGTGCTCGACCAGCTGGAGGTGGAACCGTTCGACGACGCCGCGTCCGATCCCGACACCACCATCGCGACGTTCGCCTCGTGCCTGTATCGCACCAAGCTCTTCCCCCGTGCGCTCCACGAGGTCGACGCCCACGGGCGCACCGTCCACTACAGCCCGTACGACGGCGGCGTCCACCCCGGCGTCCTGTTCGCCGACACCGGTACCTGGGACACCTACCGGACCCAGTTCCCCCTCCTCACGCTGCTGGATCCGGGGTTCGTGGGCGAGGTCCTCCAGGGATTCGTGCACGCCGGAATCGAAAGTGGGTGGCTGCCACAATGGCCGTCTCCCGGGCACCGGACGTCGATGCCGGGCACCCATCTGGATGCGATCGTCGCCGACGCGGTGGCCAAGGGCGTGAACGGCTTCGATGTCGAAACCGCGTACCGACTGATGCTGCGGCATGCGGATACACCGGCGGGTGAGGGCGCACCGCCCGGCGCAGGGCGTCGCGGCATCGAGGACTACCTGCAGCACGGCTACCGCACATTCGGGAAATCGGTCGCCGAAACACTCGACTACGCCTATGACGACTGGGCCATCGCCGTGGTCGCAGATCATCTGGGCGACAACACTACCCGCGCCCGTATGTTGCAGAGGGCCAGGAATTACCGCCATGTGTTCGACCCCGGAGTCGGCTTCATGCGTGCCCGCGACGCCGACGGATCGTGGCGCACGCCGTTCAACCCGTTCGAGTGGGGCGGACCCTACTGCGAAGGAGGTGCCTGGCAGAGTTCGTGGGCCGTGCCGCACGATCCGGCCGGACTGGCCACACTGTTCGGAGGCGCCGCCACCATGGCCGGCACACTCGACCAGATGCTCACCACGCCGCCCCGTTTCGAGGTCGGCGACTACGGCGCCGAGATCCACGAGATGACGGAAATGGCGATGGCCGACCACGGTCAGTACGCCCACTCCAATCAGCCGGTGCACAACGCCCTCTACCTCTACCTCGCGGCCGGCAGACCGTGGCGTACTCAACAGGAGGTGCGCCGCGTGCTCGACACCATGTACTCCCCGACCGCATTTCCCGGCGACGAGGACAACGGCGAGATGGCCGCCTGGTACGTGCTGAGCGCGTTGGGCTTCTACCCACACTGCCCCGGCCGTCCCGAATGGGTCCTGGGTTCACCGTTGATGCGCCGCAGCATCATTCACCTCGCGAATGGCCGCGACCTGGTGATGGATGCACCCCGCAATTCGAGCAGCCGACCGTTTGTCGACGCGATCACGGTCTCGACCCCGCGCGACGCAGCCCCGGACTCACACCGCAACCTGGTGATGGCGCACACGGTTCTGACCGAGGGGGCAATCCTGCACTGGCACATGAGCGATCGTCCACGCACACAGATCACACCGGTCGACTCCCGACCGTCCTCGCTGAGTTCGTACGAGGACTGATCGGGAGTCGGCCGCGTGCGTGTCCCGAGCGGCGCCGCGCCGGAACCCGTCAGTACACCGGCGGTTCGCCCTCGGCTGCGGGCCCCGGCTCGACCGGGGTGTGCTCGATGATCGCCTTGTAGGCGTGGTTCTCGTGGGTGATCATGCGCGCGAAGAAGGCGATGAACAGAACCACGGCCAGGATGAACACCACCCACACGCCCACCGAGTTGCCGCCGAACGTGAACACCACATCGGCATTGTCATATGAGTCGATCGGACTGAACATCTCAGCGTGCCTCCTCGGCGATCAGAATTGCTTTCTCCGTACGCATCATGGTCACCGGGATACCCTCCGGGTACGGCGTTGCAGGGACCTCGGTCAGATCCAGGCCGTGCTCTTCGACTTCGGCCGGAATCCGCAGCATGCCGATCTTCTTCAGCGCCAGCGAAACCAGATACGCCGGGATGAAGCCAAGGGCGACGAAGATGATCCCGCCGACGATCTGGCCCCAGAACGAGATGCTCGGGTTGCCATCGGTGTTGGGGTATCCGGCCAAGAAGATGCCCACCATGACCACCGAGTACAGACCGATGCCTCCGTGGACGGCCACCGCGCCCACCACGTCGTCGATCTTGAACTTCTCCAACAGTTTTCCGATGTAGGGCACGAGTGCCCCGGCGACGAGCGCGATGATGAAGCCCAGTGCGGGGTGGTAGAGATCCATGCCGGAGGCGACGCCGATCACGCCCGCGAGCCCGCCGGAGATGGTCCAGAACGGTTCACCGCGCGAGGTCATGTAGGCGCCGATGATGCCACCGGCCAGACCCATCAGGGTGTTGAATGCGAACGCCGACAGGGTTGTCGGGCTTCCGTAGATGGTCGCGTAGCCGCCCGGCCCGTAGATCACACAGCCCATCAGGAAGCCGAAGAAGCCCGCGAAGATGAGCATCAGGCCGACCATGGTGAGGGGCAGGTTGTGCGGACGGATCGTCACGGCCGAGCCGTCCGGGCGGAAGCGTCCGATGCGCGGACCGAGGTTGATCAAAATGCCGAGCGCCGCGAATCCCGCGATGGTGTGCACACATCCGGCCGCACCCACATCGTGGAACCCGAGTTTGGTGAGCATCCACCCGGCACCGTGCCAGCCCCACGCGGCGCCGATGATCCAGACCACCGAACCCACCAGGACGGTGAGGATCAGAAACGCGCTCGTCCGAATCCGTTCCAGCACAGCACCGGACATGATCGAACCGGTGGTGGCGGCAAACAGCGCGAACGCACCCCAGAAGATGCCACTCGACGAATCCTGCACGTTGGGGCCCATGTTGTCGCTCCACGGCAGTGCAGCCTTCGCGGCGTCGTTGAATTCGATGAAGCCACTGGGCATTGCGTTGTAGAGGAACCATCCGACGAAGTAGAACGACGCCACGATCGTCGCGAATGCCAGCAGATTCTTCATCGCCGTGGCGAGAACGTTCTTGGAGCGCGACGCGCCGACCTCGTAGGCGAGGAACCCCGCATGGATGAGCATCATCAGGGCGATCGACACCCAGTAGAAGAATTCGTTGTTGACCGACGACATCGTGGTGATGGCGTCATCGACTTCAGGTGGCACGAGAGGGACCTCCGCTATGACAAGAAGAGTTTCACACGAGTGTTCAATGCGCACCGACGGTGTACGCGAGTCTGACTCTAGGTGGGCAACGATCTCGTTCTCGTGCCCGAATAGTAAATACGGCGTAAATCGGTCAGATAATGCGGAGTGGTTTCGACACGCTCAACCAGCGGGGGGCGGCTCAACCGGCCGGCGGGGGTCGGCTCAACCAGCGGCGGGTCGGCTCAACCAGCGGCGGGGTGGTTTCGACAAGCTCAACCAGCGGCGGGGGCGGCTCAACCGGCGGGCGGGGTGGCTCAACCGGCGGGGGGTGGTTTCGACAAGCTCAACCAGCGGGGGGCGGCTCAACCAGCGGTGGGCGGCTCAACCGGCCGGCGGGGTGGTTTCGACGAGCTCAACCAGCGAAGGGGCGGCTCAACCAGCGGGGGGCGGCTCAACCGGCGGCGGGTTACATCGACTCGAACGCCCTGCCGAGTTCGGCGGCGACGTCGATGATGCGTGCCTGCTGGGTCTCCGGGCTTGAGATCTGATCGGCCACGTGGGCAGCGATGAAGCGCCGGATCTCGTCGTCGACCTGGGCCACCATGCGGATGATCTCCCCGCGCAGGTTGCGGGAGGAGACGCCGACGATCACGTCACCGGGAGAGGGCGGGTCCACGTCGATGCGCAGCATCAGAGGTTCGGCCGCGTGCACGACCATGGGTAAGGTCACCAGTCCACGCACGTCGTACACCACACTGTCGACCCGCAGGTCCACGTGCAGGCCGATGGCCAGCGGTATGTCGACGGTGAAGGTGATCAGGTCACCGATCTCACGCGTGATGCGCAGGTCGTCGATGTCGACGCGAGCCGACACCCGGGCGATCCCGCGGGGCCCCGACGGGATGGGGCCGACCTCGAAGGAGTCTCCGGTGATGGGCGCCAACGCCGCAGCCACACGCTCCTCGGTGACGGCCACCTCGAAGAATCGTCGGCCGAACTCCTCGTAGCTCAACATCGACATCTCTACATCCTGACAAATACCGGCTGGCGCCTACCCGATGGTACGGATCGATCCGAGCGAAAACTGGCGCACCGCACCCGGAATGCGCGCCGCACACGTGGACAGCAGCGGCTCCGACATCACCTCATCGACGATCACCTCCACCGGCTGCCCCGACGTCTCCAACACCACCACAACCCGGCCGTCACGTGAATCCATCTCGAGCGGGGGGTACGCGTCGAGGCGGTTGTCGCCGAAGCGCTCCCGCGCGAAATGCTGGGCGGCCTGCACCGCAGGGGCCAACGACGTCCGGCCGCGCAGCCGGGAATCGTTCACCCTGCCCGCCAGGTAGTCGGCGACCAGAGTCGCCGGGTCGGCAACGGTGTCGACGCGGCCGTAGCTCAAGCCGTGCGGCATGATCAGCATCGTCGCGGCGAATCGGTCACCACCGAGGTGGGAGCTTTCCCACGTCCAATCGGGGTACATCGACGCCACCGCAACAGCGGCGCGCCGCCCACGCACGGCGCAACACTGGTCGTGCTTGCCGTGTGCGCACACCACCACCAGCGGCGTATCCGACTGCGCGCCGTCGGACCCGTCGAGCGCCAGGTCGAGATAGTCGCGAGGGCCGGCCACCTCGCCACCCACGACACGTTCGGACCCCGGGGTCGCCGACGCGATGAACCACCGCCACCGCGGGGTTTCGGGCCGCTTGCCGGGCCGCCTGATCGCCACGATCCGCATCCGGGCCGACTCCACCCGTCGCACGATCTCCCGGCCCAGGCCGGTGTCGAGGATGCGCGGCGATTCCAGGAACGCCGAAGGCCCCCAAGCGCCGCTGAGCTCCAAGAACACCCAGTCCGTCCCGGGCGAGGCGGTTCCGAACATGGGGTCGCCGCGGATCAGCGACTGATCACTACACGGGGTGCGGTCGGTCATCTCCGAACTCTACGAGGTGCGATCGACGACGATCACCGCTTCGCGCAGCAGCCGACGCACCAGCACCATGCCGTCGGCCTCATCGAGGCCGGGCAACGCGCCCGCGGTGTGCGGCTGTCCGGAGTGCAGTGCCGTCACCGCACCGGCACAGAAGCCGGGGAATCCGATCGTGCGGTCGGGCAGGCGCAGTTCCACCCGACCACCGGTCTCGGTGACCGTCGCGATCAGGCCGTGCCGCCAGCGCACCGCAGTCTCGGCGTCGAGCGCAGCGATCGCATCGACGGTCGATAGGGGTCGAACGGCTGTCGGCCGTGTGCGGTTGGCGAATCGGGCGGAGAGTCGCTCTGCGGCGGCGTCGGCGAATTCCCGGCCACGGTCGCGCAGCACGTCGGCGAGAACCGACAACGTCTTGCCGGCGATGGCGGCCGCCTCGTCGTGATCGGTGAGGTCGGGTGTCATACGCAATGCAGCACGCAGTTCGGGGACGGACTTCCCGATCTCCTCGATCACGGCGGTCACCACGTCGAACTCGGTGACCGCGGCAACGCCGATCGTGAGATGGATCGACGTCTCTCCGAGAGCCTTCGCCGAATGCAGCCACCCCCGGGGCAGGTAGAGGGCGTCGCCCGGTTCGAGCACCGTATCGATGACGGGGCGCTCGCGCACCCGGGCATCGATGGCCGCCCGGTGGTCGGTCCACGGCTGATCGTGCAGCGGATCGGTGAACACCGGCGGGTGCACCGTCCAGTGCTTGCGCCCGGCGGTCTGCAACACGAAAACGTCGTGGACGTCGTAGTGCGGGTCGAAACCGCGATTGCTCTGGGGTGTGATGTAGGCGTTCGCCTGCACGGGGTGGCCCAGGTCGTCGACGAGGGCGCCCACGAATTCGATCACCGGCGGCCACAACCGGTGCAGGCCTTGCAGCACGATCGTTGCGCCCGCGGCGAATTGCGCGAGCACCTTGGCCGAGTCGACCTGATCGGGCATCTCGGCACCCAGACCGGCCGGCCCGAGGTAGTCGTCGCGGGCCAGCAACCCACCCTCGCGAGCCATCCGGATGAACGGCGCCCGCACCCCGCGTTCGGCGATCAGCTCATCGACCGTTGCGGCCGAGAGCAGATCGCCGAAGTCGCGGGGAAGCCGGGCGGAACGACTGAGCAAGGGGCGCCGCCCCCAGTAGTCGCGGCCGAATTCGTCGGAATCGACCGCGATACAACGACTCAGCATCGCGACTCAGGCGGTACCGTCGGCCCCGCCGTCGTGCCCATCGGGGTTCGACCCGCCGTCGGCAGGACCTTCACCCGCACTCGCGGTGCCATCAGCACCACCGTCATGCCCACCGGGGTTCGACCCGCCGTCGGCAGGACCTTCACCCGCACTCGCGGTGCCATCGGCCCCGCCGTCGTGCCCACCGGGGTTCGAACCGCCGTCGGCAGGACCTTCACCGCCCGCGCTGGATGTGGTGATGTCGTCGTCGTCGAGTGCCATCTCATACCTCCGTCGTGGTCCGGACACCCGCGTCGGATGCCTCTCCTCCACTATGTCGAGAACGCCACACACATGTGTCCGGTTCGCCCGCCTCGGCCGAAATTCGTTGCACAAACGATCCGGAGGACACGGTTTGGTGTCGGTCCGATGTCGCATACCCGGATCGGGACGGACGAAGCGCTCGTCGTGACGACACCCGTATGCTCGGCAGATGGGATTCGAAGGTTTCCCCGAGGCCGCCCTCGACTTCTACGACGACCTGGAGATGGACAACAGCAAGGTGTTCTGGGAGGCCCACAAGGAGGTCTATCGCAACGCCGTCGCCGCACCGATGCGGGAGTTGACCGCTGCGCTCGCGGATGACTTCGGCGAGGCGAAGATGTTCCGCCCGTATCGGGATGTGCGCTTCTCCCACGACAAGTCGCCGTACAAGACCCATCAGGGCGCCTACGTGGCGGTGGCCCCGGCGACGGGCTACTACATCCAGATCGGCGCCGCCGGAGTGCGGGTGGGCGCCGGCTTCTACGAGGCGTCGGCCGCTCGGCTCGCCGCGATTCGTGGAGCCATCGACCAGAACCGGTCGGGCCGCGAACTCGAGCGGGCGCTGGACGATCTGACGTCGCACGGGTGGGAGCTCGGCGGCGATCGGCTCAAGACGGCGCCTCGCGGATGGGACACCGGTCATCCGCGCATCGAGCTGTTGCGGCACAAGACATTGACCGTCATGCGGGATTACGGCTTCGATTCCGTGATCCATTCCTCGGAATTGGTCGACCGGGTGCGATCGGACTGGACCGAGACCCGTCCCCTCATCGACTGGATCATTCGACACGGCAATGCCTGACGATGTTTCTCGCACATCACATCTTTCGCGACATTGACGACATTCGCGACAACGGGCTTGTCGACACCGGATTGCGCGCAACAATGAATTGAATGGATTCACGAACCGAACAGTTGGACTACGCATCCTCCCAGGACCGGCGACTGCATCGCCATCTCGGTTTCTGGTCTCTCGTCGCCGCCGGGGTGGGCAGCGTCATCGGGTCGGGATGGCTGTTCTCCGCGATGTATGCCGCCCAGGCCGCGGGGCCGGCGGCGATCGTCTCGTGGCTCATCGGTGGCGGCCTGATGTTGTTGATCGCCTTGGTCTTTGCCGAACTCGGCCTGGTGAAGCCGGAGTCCGGTGGTCTCGTTCGCTACCCGCTGTACACCAACGGCAGGATGACCGCCAGCATCATCGGCTGGGCGATGTGGCTCTCCTATGTGGGCAATCCGCCGACCGAGGCCTCCGGTGTCGTGCAGTACGCGTCGGCCTATCTGCCCGGGGTGTTCTCCGACGAGAAGTTGACCACGTTGGGCATCCTGCTCGCCGTCGCGCTGATGGCAGTCTTCGTGGTGATCAACTATTTCGGTGTGGCGGTGTTTGCCAAGTCCAACAACGTGGTCACCGCCGTCAAGGTCTGCATACCCCTCATCACGGTGGCGTGTCTGATCGCGAGTGGCTTCGACCATCGCCATGCGGTGGGCTCGCACGGCGGGTTCGCCCCATACGGCTGGGGAGCGGCGCTCGGCGGGATCGCCACCGCCGGACTCGTGTTCGCCTACACCGGTTTTCGGAACATCATCGAGCTGTCCGGGGAGGCGCGCAATCCGCGCAAGCACCTCGCTCCGGCGATGATCGTCACGATCCTCTTCACCATCGTGCTGTATCTCGCGCTGCAGGTCGCGTTTCTGGTTGCGGTCCCCGACAGCACGCTGCTGCACGGGTGGTCCGGGGTGAACTTCGATTCGCCGTTCGCCGACCTCGCGCAACTGCTCGGCTTCACGTGGTTGTACTGGTTGCTGATCGCCGACTCGATGGTGTCACCGTCGGGATCGGGGATCGTCTACACCGCCGCCAACAGCCGAAACGTGTACGGACTGGCCAAGAACGGCTTCTTTCCCCGCTGGATGATGGAAGTGGACCACCAGCGCGGAGTGCCGGTTCGGGCGTTGATGCTCAATTTCGTCGTCGGTATCGGCTTCCTGCTTCCGTTGCCGAGCTGGCATGCCATCGTCGAGGTGATGAGTGCGATGGCGGCACTGACCTTCTCGATCGGTTCGGTCTCGGTGTTCGTCTTCCGCAACGTGGGGCTCGGACACGCATCGGCGCGGCTGCCGGGTATGCGAGTCATCGCGCCGCTGGCGTTCATGGTGAGTTCACTGGTCATCTTCTGGGAACCGTGGGACAAGTTGTGGAAGACGATTCCGATCGTCGCAGTGGGCGGCGTGTGGTTCGTGATCACCTACTGGCGCGGTGAGCGCGATCCGGGGGACATCTCGGCGGGATTGTGGCTCGTCGCCTACCTGGTGTTCGTGTATGCCCTGTCGGCACTCGGGTCGTTCGGAGGCCATGAGTTCATCACCGCGCCTTGGGATTCGATCGTCGTGGCGCTCGGTTCACTCACCATGTATTTCTGGGGCGTGCGTGCGGGCACCGCCTTCTTGTCCAACCATCACAGCCTGCTGAACATCCTGCGCGCCGAAGAAGAGGAGGAGTCGCAGCGACAGGCCGCGGTCGACGCCGCGACCTGACCCTGATGGTCGGGTACGCCGGGTGGTCAGGCAGGCGGGCCCACGACACCGTCGAGATAGGACCAGCGGCCGTGCTCCCGCACGAACCTGCTCGTCTCGTGCAGCGCTCCCCGAGTGCCATCGGACCGGTAGTAGGCGGTGAACGCAACGGTCCCTCTGGTATCGGATAGTCCTCCACCAGTGCATGATTCGATGTCGAGCCGGTACCAGCGCAGCGATTCGTCGAGGTCGAGTTCGGCGGGACGGGTGTCGCGGTGCCAACTCGCCAGCAGGTGATCGCGGTTGCCCACGGCGAATGCGGTGAACCGCGACCGCATCAGCGCCTCGGCGGTCGGTGCGTCACGCTCACCGCGCAGCAGCGGGCCGCAGCACTCACCGAAGGTGGACCCAGAGGTGCAGGGGCACCGATCGTCATCGGCGGGCGTCGGATTCATCGCGCACAGCCTATCGCCTGCGGTCGGATGATCACCCAGCCGACTGCCAGTCGGGACACACGACGATGACAGCCGCAGGAGTTGTGATGGTGTCATGACCATGTGCACACAGCACGCCGACACGATCTTGCTCGTGATGGACGGCAGCGTCCGCGCTCACTCCGTCGCCCGGCAGGTGCTCTCGGCGGGCAAACACCTCGTCGTCACGGGAAGCTGCAGCCGAGATCTACTCCCCTACGTCGACGCCGCCGTGCACGACCGGACCTGGGTTGCCATCGCCGATCCGGCCTGCCCCGACCAGATCGACGAAGTGATCGACCGGGCGACCGAGATGTCGGGCCCGGTGATCATGATCGTGGACCCCGGAGGCCTGCTGACCGACGTCGCCACCGCGGACCGCCGCGCGGCGTGACGACAGGTGCTCAGCGAGATCCCCCGGAAGCGGTGGTGCACGCGTTCATCAGCGGTATCGTGACCGACGAACACCCCGGAATGGTCGTGGGACGCACCCCGTTCGGCACCGAACGCGTCATCGAACGTGAACTCGGCGAACAGCTTCCGCGCATCTGTTGAGACAGGAGACATCGTGACGCGTCAGGTGATCGTGATCGTGGGGACCGGCGGCATGGGTGAGGCCATCGCGCGCCGACAGGCCGCCGGTCACCATCTGATCCTCGCCGACTTCGACCAGGAGGCACTCGACCGCCGTGTGGATGCGCTCGCTGCCGAGGGCTTCACGGCCACCGGCCACCACGTCGACGTCTCGTCGGCCGACTCGCTGGGAGCACTCGCCGACGACGCCGCGGCGTCGGGCCCGGTGATGCACGTGGTGCACACCGCGGGTCTGTCTCCGGTGCAGGCGCCCACCGAAGCGATTCTGCAGGTCGACCTGTTGGGGGTGGCGCTGAGTCTGGATGCCTTCGGTGCGGTGATCGCCGACGGCGGTGCGGGCGTGGTGATCTCCAGCATGGCGGGGCATCTGTTCCCGCCCGTCACCGCGGAACAGGCCGGCGCACTGGCGCACACCCCATCCGCCGACCTACTCGGACTCGATTTCCTGCAGCCCGAGGCGATCGGCGATCCGGGCACCGCGTACGGGATCGCCAACAGGCCAACCAGATCCGGGTCCGCGCGGCGAGCGTCGCCTGGGGCCGCCGCGGAGCACGAGTCAATGCGATCAGCCCCGGTGTCATCGGAACGTCGATGGGCAATGCCGAACTCAGCGGACCAAGCGGGGAAATCATGCGCTCGTTCATCGAGATGTCGGGCACCGGACGCATCGGGACCGCCGCCGACATCGCCGACGCCGCAGCCTTCCTCCTGAGCCCGGCGGCATCGTTCATCACCGGCACCGACCTCCTCGTCGACGGTGGTGTGGTGGCCGCGGTGACCACGGGCACCCCATGACCGACTCGTCGAATCCGGTTGTGGTGACCGGTGCGTGCGGCCTCGTCGGATCGGCCGTGGTCGAGGCGATGTGCCGGCGTGGTTACCGCGTGGTGGCCACCGATCTGGACACCCCTGGCAATCGGAAGACGGCCGGCGGATTCGCCACATTCGAGACCGCGTCAACGGGGACCGTCGACGTCCGGTGGGCCGACCTGACCGAATCCGACCAGGTGTCGGACCTGTTGACCTCGGTGCAACCGCAAGCGGTCATCCACCTTGCGGCCATGATCCCGCCCTTCTGCTATGCGCGACCCGAGTTGGCGCGCCGGATCAATGTCGACGCCGTCGGCCTGCTGGCCTCCGCGGCCGCGGCCTTGCCCGAACCTCCACGATTCGTGCTGGCGTCGAGCATCGCCGTGTACGGTCCGCGCAACCCTCATCGCCACTCCGGCCTACTCACCCCGCAAACGCCGACCCATCCGGTCGACGTCTACGGCGGGCACAAGGTGGAGGCCGAAGCGCTGCTCCGGGCGTCGGGTCTCGACTGGGTCATCCTGCGTCTCGGTGGCGTCCTCAGCGCACGGCAGGCGCTCGGGGTGGACCAGGAGATGATGACGTTCGAGGCCATCCTGCCCACCGACGGTCACCTGCAGTCCGTCGTCGTCGGCGATGTGGCCACGGCGTTCGCCAACGCCGTCATCACCCCTGAATCCCGCAAGATCTTTTTGATCGGCGGCGACGAAACACACCGCCTGACCCAGGGCGAGATCTCCCGGCGTGCCGCCTCCGCGCTGGGCTTGATCGGCGGCATTCCGCCCGGCCGCACGGGCGATCCCGACGACGACTCGTCCTGGTTCGCCACCGATTGGATGGACAGTTCCGACGCTCAACGCGCCCTGGCGTTCCAACGTGTCACCTTCCCCGCACTGCTCGACCAGATGCGGGCACAGATCGGCCCGCTGCGTCACCTCGTGCCGCTGGCCGTCCCGGCCGCCCGCATCTTCCTGACACTGCGCTCCCCCTACCGCGGGTACCCGGGGCGGTATGCGAACCCCTGGGAACTCGTGCGCAAGCTGTGGGGAGATCCCGGAGCCGATCAGCCGGTGAACTAGTCTGGCCTGATGCCATCGTCGCCGTCGGGACGCGATGCGCGCCTCGACCGTGCCGGTGCGCGCGCCATCATCGCGGGAGTGCTCATCGCACTCGCTGGTGTCTGCTACTCGTCGTGGGTGCTGGAGTTCCTCTGGCACAGTCCGCTCGATCCGCTCAACAGCTTTCTGAGTGAACTCGACGCCGCGCATCGGCCGCATCGCGAGGTGTACGAGTGGGGCGACATCATCACGTCGATCCTCGCAGTACTCACCGCTGCAGTGCTGTTGTGGCCGCGATCGATCGTCTCGGGGGTGTATGCGCGCACAGCCGTCATCGCATTCGCGGTCTTCGGCGGCGCGACGATCGCCGACGCGCTCGCCCCGATCGAGTGTGTCCCCGGTATCGATCCGGACTGCCCCTACGAACCGAGCGGCCTGCTCCCCCAGCTCCACCACATCCACGCCCTGACCAGCACGGTCGCGGTATTCGCGATCTTCACGACGATGATCGCCGGGGTGGTGGCGGCCTATCGGCAGGCGCCGTTGTGGCCGGCATTGCGGACGGTGGGGCTTGCCGTTCTCATCATCATCGCCGTCACCACGGCGTGGATGATGGCTGCCGACAATCTGACCGGCGACTACTATCTCGGGCTGGCCCAACGCATTCAGGTGGGTGGGATGTCGGTGTGGCTGGTGACCTGGGGCGTGTCGGTGGCCAGATCCCGGTCACGGCGAGCGGTCGATCTCCAGCCGGTCGCTACGTGAGATCGATCTCGTAGACGATGAAGTCGTTGGCGGCGACGAGGTCGTAGAGCCGACGTGCCCGCTCATTGGTGTAGGCGGTCTGCCAGTAGACCTTGGGCAGCCCCTGCGCGCGGGCCCAGCCGACCACGTGATCGATGAGGGCGCGTCCGGTGCCCGTCCCGCGGACGTCGCCGGCGACGAACAGATCCTCGAGATAAACGTAGGGGTCGTCACTCCACGTCGATGCGTGGGTCAACCAGTGCACGATCCCCACGGCCCGGCCGTCATCGTCGCGCGCAATGGCCCCGTACATCGCGACGTCCGGGTCGAGGATGCGGGCATACGTCGAAGCCGTCTGCTCGTCGCTCAAAGTGTGTTCGTAGAACTCGAGGTAACCCGCCCACAGCGGCTCCCAGTCGCCGCGGTCGGCATCGGTCAGCGGCGCAATCGTGCTGGACATGGTTTCACCTTGTCACGACATGCGGCGCCGGGCAGCGTCGGGGTAAGGGGCTGACGATAGCCTGACACAATGCTGATCAGCGGTGCCGGAGACTCCTACGCATACGAGGTCGGGGCTCCCGGAGTCGACGTCCTGTGGGGACTGTGGACCACTCACCGCGACGTCGACGGCCACGAAACCGAGTCCTCCGTCACGGCGGTTCCCGACGGTCCGCTGGGCATCGAGACACGGATCGCCCACGAACTGGCGTCTCGGGATGTGGTGGCCGTCAGCGGATCGATGTGGTCGCGCAGAGTTCGGCTCCGCGACGGGCGCACCGTCGACTTCGCCATCACCCTTGAGGTCACCGATTGGCGCTGTCTCGACTGCGGCCAGGACATGAGCGAGGTCGACGAGTACTACTTTCTGCGCGACGACGTGTGGCTCAGCGTCGTCCCCGGCCGTGCCGGCCACCTCTGCATCGGGTGTCTCGAGGTGCGCCTGGGCCGCGAACTCGTCGCCGCGGATTTCAAGGAACGACCGACTCTCGATGAGCGGATGACCGACAGGCTGCGCGAGCGGCTCAACCGCACCACCGGTCCCTAGACTCCTCACTCTCCCCCACAGGGATGTCGACCACCGAGCGGGTGGAGTGCGTCACGAGTTTGTCGACAATGCCCGCAGTTCCCACCCGCCTCCGCCGGTGAGTTCGAGAAGGTCGGTGTGATGCTGATCAGTGGTGCTGCGATGGCTCACCGACACCACGATCGTCTCCGGCAGCTCGGTCCGGATCAGCTGGTAGAGAGAGTATTCCAGGCCCTCGTCGACCGCCGAGGTCGCCTCGTCCATGAACACCACCTGCGGCCGCACCAGAAGGATTCGCGCGAACGCCACCCGCTGCTGCTCACCCGGTGAGAGCACCTTGGCCCAGTCCTCCTCCTCACCGAGCCGGTCGAGGAGATGTGGGAGGAACACCTGGCCGAGTGCGCTGCGGATGGCATCGGCGCCCACCTCGTCGGGTTCGAGGGGGTAGGCGACCGCGGTGCGCAGGTCACCGAGCGGGATGTACGGGATCTGTGAGAGGAACAACGTCTGGGTGCCCGCGGGCCGGCTGAACTCGCCTTCGACGAAGGGCCACAGGCCGGCCAGGCCACGTAACAGGGTGGTCTTTCCCGATCCGGAACGTCCCTTGATCACCAGCGCCTGTCCGGGCGCGAGTGACAGCGTCAGGTCGCGGATGAGTTCGTCACCCGATGGAGTGGAGATCACGACGTCGGCAAGCCCGACCGCGCGATCCTGGTCGACCGTGGTCATCGTGGGCAGTGTCCGGGACGTCTCGTTGGCATCTTCGAGCCCGTCGAGGCGGTAGAGCGATGCGCGAAGGTCGGCGAAGCTGTCGTAGGCCTCGCGGAAGAACGACAGCGAATCGTGCACGTTGCCGAACGCTGACCCGGTCTGTTGTATGTCGCCGAGGCTGATCTGTCCGGCGAAGAATCGCGGCGCCTGGATGATGTAGGCAAACACCACCGACAATTGATTCACCACGAAGTTCCAGCCGTTGAACTTCAGGGTGCGGAACACGATGCGCCAGAAGTTTCCGACAACCGCACCGAATCGTTCGAGTAGACCCGCACGTTCGGCGCCCTCGCCGTTGTAGAACGCCACGTTCTCGGCTCCGTCGCGCACGCGCACCAACGCGTATCGGAAGTTGGCGGTGAGGCGTTCACGCAGGAAGTAGAGCCCGATCAGTGGGTGTCCGAGCCAGAAGGCGATCACCGTGGCCACCAGCACGAAAACGTAGACGAACCACACCATCGCCCGCGGCACATCGGTGCCGAAGACACTCATCGGGCCCGACAGGTCCCACAGGATCTTGGTGAACGAGACGATCGTGATGATCGCCGGAATGACCCCGTTCGTGTTCGACCCGCCGTATCCGAAAACCAACTGTCGGCTGCTGCTCGCAACATTGGTGATGTCGGATTCGATTCGCTGGTCGGGATTGTCGACGCCCGGCTGGATGCCGGAATCCTCGCCCTGGATACCCGTGTGCACGAATCGGTTCCGGAAGAACGCCTTTCCCTCGAGCCAGTCCGCAGTGGATTGTTGGGTCATGTAGGCGCGTAAACGGATCTCGAACATGCTGCCCAGGTACAGCTCGACCAGTGTGCGGAGCACGTGCAACGTCGCGAGGATGCCGAAGATGCCCATCGCCTTCCAGAAGGCGGACCTCGCGGCGTCAACGGCAGCGGAACTGTTCTGGGTCAGGCCCTGGGCGCCGAGTTGGAGAGCGGTGAACATGTCGTTGCCCTGGTAGGAGAACAGGACTGTGAGCCGCACACCCGCCACGGCGAGCACCAGCAACACCACGACGAGAGTCCAGGCGACCACTCGCGTCGTGGGATCGACGAGGAAGCCGCCGGCCACCCGCCAGTACTGCCGACCCCAGGTGGTGAAGTGCGACAAGAGGTATCCGATGACGAGCATTCCGACCAGCGAGATCAGGAAGACGATGCCGATCCATTTCAGCGAGGCCAGTACCTCGTTACCCCAGTCGATGCTCTCGGTCACCGTTTCCCCGTCCTTGCCCCGGCCGGCAGCTACCGGCAGTTCAGATCGCGTGTGAGATCGAGGAAGTCTAACCCGCGGCCAACGTCGTCACCGGGCGACACGGACAACACGGATCTGCGTCAAGACGCCGGCCGCAGCACCACGCCGTCACGCAACGCCGATGAGCTCACCGGCTGGCTGAAATCGTCGCCTACCCGGACCACGTAACCCGAACCGCTGACCGGCATCTGGGCGATCTCGAAGGCCAGTCGGCACTCTCCGGAGACCTGCACCCGACGGTCGAGGCGGGCGGTGGCCAGTTGCTCACCGGTTTCCTCGTAGATCCGCACGGGGGTGTTCTCGGCGATGCCGGTGCTCGACCAGGTGCCGCAGTCCACCACCACTTCCCCCTTGGCGTCGATGTGCGTCCTGCTGACGTGCCCGACGCCCAGCGCCAGCACCGCGACGGCCGCGAACAGGGCGGCGGCGATGGTGGTCACCATGATGACGATGATCCGCGTCTTGTGCTGCCAGCTGCGCCGCGGCAGCATCGGTCCGGGCGTGAGCCAGTATTCGGGGACCGACCCTGCCGGCGCGTGCTGGGGATCGGGACGACCCGTGCCGTACGGCTGCACGTTCACTTCTTGGGCGGGAAATACTTGATGAGGGCTTCTTGCACCACCGAGGTGGCCAGGGTGCCGTCACGCGTCCAGAATCGGCCCGAACCCATGCCGCGAGAACCGGTGGCCACCGGCGACCGGGTGGCGTACAGCATCCACTCGTCGAACCGGAAATCACGATGGAACCACATTGAATGGTTCACCGTGGCGGCAAAGAGCCGATCGATACCCCAGGACAGTCCGTGGGTGGTGATGATCGAATCGAGCACCGTGGTGTCCGAGGCGTAGCACATCGCGGCCACATGCATGATCGGGTCGTCGGGCATCACCCCGTCGGTCTTCATCCAGACCCTGTTGTCGCGCAACGTTTCTCCGGCTTCGCGCATCTTCCAGGACGGGTCGTTGGCGAACCGGATGTCGATGGGATGCAGTGCGTTGACGAAGGTGGCGATGCGATCCTCGAACCCCTTGAAGTGTTCGCCGAGCGGCGGTAATTCCTCGGGGTAGGGAACCTGCGGGATCTCCACGGCGTGCTCGAGTCCGGCGGTGTTGTCCTGGAAGGCAACGAGCATCGTGAAGATGGCCTCGCCCTTCTGCATGGCGGTGACCTGGCGGTTGGCGAACGACTTTCCGTCACGGAAGCGGGCGACGTGATATTCCATCGGCTCGCTCACATCGCCGCCACGAATGAAATGGGCGTGCAGCGCATGGATCGGCGGGTTCCCGCGCGTCAGGGTGCGCGCCGCAGCCACCACACCCTGACCGAGCATCTGCCCGCCGAAGGTGCGTGCCGTCTTCTGCTCCGGATGCGCGCCCACGAACAGATCGTCGTCCCGACGTTCCACGTCGAGCAGGGCGAGCAGTTTGGCGAGGTCGCCGGTGGCCTCCACTGTCATGGTGACCACCCTAGGGCACGGCGTCAGTGGTCCTGTTCGCCGATCCGGTGGACCTCGATCATGTTGGTGGAGCCGACGGTGCCCGGGGGGGTGCCCGCCACGACCACCACCACGTCGCCGTGCTTGAGACGGCTGATCCGCTGGAGTTGGTGATCGACCTGATCGATCATCTGATCGGTGGTGTCCACGTGGTCGACGATGAACGTCTCCGTACCCCAGCTCAGCGCCAGTTGGCTGCGGACCGCCTGCGTGGGGGTGAAGGCGAGCAGCGGCAACCTCGAGTGCAACCGGGCGAGGCGTCGGACGGTGTCGCCGGACTGGGTGAACGCGACCAGCGCCTTCACTTCGAGTCGCTCACCGATGTCACGGGCGGCGTAGGAGATGATGCCGCGCTTGGTGCGTGGAACATGCGAGAGCGGTGGCACGTCGCGGGAGCCGCCCTCGACCGCCACGCAGATGCGGTCCATCGTGCGGACCGTTTCGATCGGGAACTTGCCGATCGACGTTTCGCCGGAAAGCATCACGGCATCGGTTCCGTCGAGCACCGCGTTGGCCACGTCGGACGTCTCGGCGCGGGTCGGCCGAGAGTTCTCGATCATGGAGTCGAGCATCTGGGTTGCCACGATCACCGGCTTGGCGTTCTCGCGCGCCATCTGGATCGCCCGCTTCTGGACCAGCGGAACCTGCTCGAGGGGCAATTCGACGCCGAGGTCGCCGCGCGCGACCATGATCGCGTCGAAAGCGAGGACGATCGCCTCCAGGTTGTCGACGGCCTCGGGCTTCTCCAGCTTCGCGATCACCGGCACGCGGCGTCCCACCCGGTCCATCACCTCGTGCACCAACTCGATGTCGGCGGGACTGCGCACGAACGACAGCGCCACCATATCGACGCCCAGCTTCAGCCCGAACTCGAGGTCGGCGATGTCCTTCTCCGACATCGCCGGAACCGAGACATTCATGCCCGGCAGCGAGATGCCCTTGTTGTTGCTGACCGGTCCACCCTCGGTGACGGTGCAGATGACGTCGTTGCCGTCCACAGAACTCACCACCAGACCCACCTTGCCGTCATCGACCAGCAGGCGGTCACCGGGCTTGGCGTCCTCGGCGAGTTGCTTGTAGGTGGTGGATACCCGGTCGTGAGTGCCGACGATGTCGTCGACGGTGATGCTGACGGTCTCGCCGGTTGCCCACATCACCTCGCCGTTGAGGGCGCCGTCGTCCTCGAACTTACCCAGGCGGATCTTGGGTCCCTGGAGATCGGCGAAGATGCCGACGGCTTTGCCGCTGGCGTCGCTGGCCTTGCGCACACGGTCGTACACGGCACGATGGTCCTCGTAGTTGCCGTGGCTGAAGTTCAGCCTGGCAACATCCATGCCTGCCTCGACGAGTTCTTTGAGGCGCTCGTCGCTACTCGTGGCCGGACCCAGCGTGCAGACGATCTTCGTTCGGCGTGTCACCGTGCTCACCTTAGTCCCGTCGTGTCGGCATGGCCATCGGTGCGATCAGTTGTCATCACGCGTCAACGCGCTGTTCTCGGTCCGGCAGTCACCTCACCGGCCGTGCCCTTTCAGCGCACCGAGAGGGGCAGCTGCGCCGGCTTGACCGGCGACGGCAAATCGGAAGCGCCCATGAGGTACTCGTCCACCGAGCGTGCCGTCGAGCGTCCCTCTGCAATCGCCCAGACCACCAACGACGCTCCCCGATGGGCGTCACCGCAGACGAAGACACCGGGAGCATCGGTCTGCCAGTCGCTGCCGCAGCTCAGATTGCCACGGCGGTTGGGTGCGATACCGAGATCGGTGAGCAACGCGGTGTCCCGGACACCGGCGAAACCGATTGCGAAAAGTGCTAGTTCGCAGGGGATTTCGAACTCGTCACTGACCGGGGTGATCACACGGCGCCCGTCGGGTTCGCGGACCACCTGCACCTCGGCGAGCACCATTGCGGTGACGTTGCCGTCGTCGTCGCCGACGAATCGCTGTACGGCCACCCGGTATTTGCGTTCACCACCCTCCGCGTGTGCGCTCGAGGTGCGCATGATCAGCGGCCAGGTGGGCCAGGGCGAGCGATTGTCGTCGCGGTCGCTGGGCAGCTCGGGGTTGTAGTCGAGCTGCACCACCGACGCGGCACCCTGACGGTGCGCGGTCCCGAGACAGTCGGCGCCGGTGTCGCCGCCGCCGATGATCACGACGTGCTTGCCCGCGGCCGTGATGGGCGACGGACCGTCGCCCTCGCACTCCCGGTTGGCCGGCACCAGGTGCTCCATGGCCAGGTGGACGCCGTTGAGGTCACGTCCGGGTACCGGATTGTCGCGTGCGGTCATCGCACCGATCGCCAGCACGACGGCGTCGTGACGGCTGCGCAGCTCGTCGACGGTCAGGTCGATACCGACATCACAACTGGTCACGAATTGCGTTCCCTCGGCACGCATCTGGGCCAGACGACGATCGATATCGGACTTCTGCAACTTGTATTCGGGGATGCCGTAGCGCAGGAGCCCGCCGAGCCGGTCGTCCTTCTCGTACACGGTGACATCGTGACCGGCGCGAGTGAGTTGCTGGGCTGCGGCCAGGCCGGCCGGGCCAGACCCCACCACGGCCACCGACTTTCCCGAGGTGGCGCCCGGCGGTTCGGGACCGATGACGCCCTCGGCCCACGACTCGTAGGCGATGGTCTTCTCGATGCGTTTGATCGTGACGCTGCCACCGGTGGTGGATTCCGAGATCGACAGCACGCACGCCGCCTCACACGGTGCCGGGCACACCATCCCGGTGAACTCCGGGAAGTTGTTGGTGGCGTGCAGCCGCGCGCTCGCCGCATCCCATCGACCCCGGCGCACCAGATCGTTCCACTCGGGAATCAGATTGCCCAACGGGCACCCGGCGGTACCGGAATGGCAGAACGGAATACCGCAGTCCATGCACCGACGCGCCTGCTCGGACACCTCGGCCAGGTTGCCGAGCGGGTCGGGGCCGTGCGCGTACACGTCCTCCCAGTCCCCGATGCGCTCGGCGATCGGCCGGTACTTCGCTTCCTTCTTGTTGACTTCCAGGAATCCGCGTGGGTCAGCCACGTGCCGCCTCCATGATCGCTGAATCGACGTCGCGTCCTTCGGCCTCGGCCATCCGGGCCGCGTCGAGTACGCGCTTGTAATCGCTGGGCATGACCTTGGTGAAGGCCAGGCAACGGCGCGGCCAGTCGGCGAGCATCGAGGCGCCGATCGCCGAGCCGGTGAGCTCGGTGTGTTTGCTGATGGTGTCGTGCAACCAGTGCAGATCGTCGGGGTCGGGCCGCAGCAGTTCGACCATCGCCTTGTTGACCTTGGACGCGTCGAGGTCGTAGACGTAGGCGATACCGCCGGACATGCCGGCGGCCATGTTGCGTCCGGTGTCGCCGAGGATCACCACCCGGCCGCCGGTCATGTACTCGCAGGCGTGGTCGCCGACGCCCTCGACGACGGCGGTGGCACCGGAGTTGCGCACCGAGAACCGTTCTCCTACGCGGCCACGCAGATACACCTCGCCCGACGTCGCGCCGTAGAGGATGGTGTTGCCGGCGATGACCTGGTCTTCGGCGATGAACCAGGCGTCCGGGTCGGGTGCGACGACGATCTTGCCACCGCACAGTCCCTTGCCCACATAGTCGTTGGTGTCGCCGGTCAGCCGGATCGTCACGCCCGGGGGCAGGAAGGCGCCCAGCGACTGACCCGCGGACCCGGTGAGCTTCACCGTGATCGTGTCCTCGGCGAGCCCGTCGGCGCCGTAGCGCCGGGTGACCTCGGAACCGAGCAGGGTGCCGACCGTGCGGTTGACGTTGCGGACCGGCAGCTCCAACGTCACCGGGTGGGCATCCTCGAGGGCACCCTCGGCGAGTTGGACGAGGGTCTGGTCGAGCGCCCGCTCCAAGCCGTGGTCCTGGCCACGCAGCCTGCGGGTGGGGCCCTTGTCCTCGATGCGGCGGAAGATGGGGCTCAGATCAAGACCCTTGCTCTTCCAGTGCGCCACCGCGGTGTCGGTGTGCAGTCGCTGCGACTGTCCGATCGCCTCGTCCAGGGTGCGATATCCCAGCTGCGCCAGATACTTTCGCACGTCCTCGGCGATGAAACGGAAGAAGTTGACGATGTGTTCGGCCTGGCCGGTGAACCGCGAGCGCAGCACCGGATTCTGGGTGGCCACACCCACCGGGCAGGTGTCGAGGTGACACACGCGCATCATGATGCATCCGGACACGATCAGGGGTGCGGTGGAGAATCCGTACTCCTCGGCGCCGAGCAGTGCGGCCATGATCACGTCGCGGCCGGTGCGCAGAGCACCGTCGCACTGCACCGTGATGCGGTCGCGTAATCCGTTGAGCATCAACGTCTGCTGGGCGTCGGCCAGGCCGATCTCCCAGGGTGTGCCGGCGTGTTTGAGCGACGTCAGCGGTGAGGCACCGGTGCCGCCGTCGTATCCGGAGATGAGCACCACGTCGGCGTGCGCCTTCGAGACACCCGTGGCGACCGTGCCCACACCGACCGCACTGACCAGTTTCACGTGGATGCGGGCGTCGGAGTTGGCGTTCTTGAGGTCGTGGATGAGCTGCGCGAGATCCTCGATGGAGTAGATGTCGTGGTGCGGCGGCGGGGAGATCAGCGCGACACCCGGCGTGGAATGCCGTGTCTTGGCGATCCACGGATACACCTTGTACGCCGGCAGCTGCCCGCCCTCGCCCGGCTTGGCGCCCTGGGCCATCTTGATCTGGATGTCGGTGGCGTTGATCAGGTAGTCACTGGTGACGCCGAACCGGCCGGATGCGACCTGTTTGACCGCGCTGCGTCGTTCCGGGTCGTAGAGACGGTCGACGTCCTCGCCGCCCTCACCGGAGTTGGATCGGCCGCCGATCCGGTTCATCGCGATGGCGATGGTCTCGTGCGCCTCGGCGGAGATCGACCCGTAGCTCATGGCGCCGGTGTTGAAGCGCTTCATGATCTCCTCGATCGGTTCCACCTCGTCGAGCGGTACCGGATCGCGTTGGGACAGATCGAGATCGAACAATCCGCGCAGCGTGCCACCCTTACGCGACTGTGCGTCGACCTTCTCGGTGTATTGGGCGAACACCTCGTCGCGCCCGGTCTTGGTGGCGTGCTGCAGCAGGAACACGGTCTCCGGGGTGAACATGTGCAATTCGCCCTCGCGCCGGTACTGGTACTCGCCGCCCACCTCGAGGCGGCGGTAGACCTGCTCGGTGGGATTCTCGGGGAACGCGCGGTGATGACGCAGTCGGACCTCTTCGGCCAGTTCGTCGAGTCCCACGCCCTCGATCCGGGACACCGTGCGGGTGAAGTACTCCTTGACCACGGCCGACGAGAGTCCCACCGCCTCGAACGCCTGCGACGCGGTGTAGGAGCTGATGGTGGAAATACCCATCTTGCTCATCACCTTGAGCACACCCTTGCCGAGGGCCTCGATGTAGTTGCGCTTGGCCTTCGACGGCGTGACGCCGATGAGTTCGCCCTCGCCGATGAGATCCTCGATGGTCTCCAGCGCCAGATAGGGGTTCACCGCGGCGGCACCGAAGCCGATGAGCAGTGCGATGTGGTGCACCTCGCGGGCGTCACCGGACTCCACGATCAGCGCGACCTTGGTGCGTTCCTTGGTGCGCACCAGATGATGGTGGACCGCGGAGATCGCGAGCAGCGACGGGATGGGCGCGTGCTCCCGGTCGGTGTGCCGGTCGGAGATGACCAGCGTGGTGTGCCCTTCGGCGATGGCCTGGCTCGAGCGCCTGCGGAGATCCTCGAGCGCGTCGGCGAGTCCCTCACCGCCGCGGTTCACCTCGTAGAGTCCGTGCAGCACCTTCGCCGACAGTCCGGGGTTGTCGCCGTCGTCGTTGATGTGCACGAGTTTGGCGAGGTCGTCGTTGTCGATGACCGGCCAGTGCAACAGGATCTGACGGCACGACGCGGCGGTGGGTGCCAGCAGGTTCTGTTCGGGACCCATCACGCGCGCCATCGAGGTGACGATCTCCTCGCGGATCGCATCCAACGGCGGATTGGTCACCTGCGCGAACAGTTCGACGAAGTAGTCGTAGAGCAGCCGCGACCGCTGTGACATCACCGCGACGGGGGTGTCGGTGCCCATGGAACCGAGAGGTTCGTATCCCGAAGCCGCCATGGGTGTCAGCAGCACCCGCAGATCCTCCTCGGTGTAACCGAAGGACACCTGTCGGCGCACCACGGTGTCGTGGTTGGGCTGGTAGACGGGGCGATTGGGCAGCGTGGCGATGTCGAGGAGCCCGGCGTGCAGCCATTCGCCGTAGGCCTCGGCGTTCATCAGCTCGCCCTTGACCTCCTCGTCGGGAATGATGCGGCCCTGCGCGGTGTCCACGAGGAACATGCGTCCGGGTTCCAGGCGCCCCTTGGAGACGACGTCGTCGACGGCCACGTCCAGAACACCGGCCTCGGAGGCGAGGATCACCCGGCCGTCCCGGGTCTGCCACCAGCGGCCGGGCCGCAGTCCGTTGCGATCGAGCACCGCACCGACCACTGTGCCGTCGGTGAACGTGACACACGCCGGACCGTCCCATGCCTCCATCAGCGACGCGTTGAACTGCAGGAACGCGCGACGCTTCGGGTCCATCGACGGCACGTTCTCCCAGGCCTCGGGCACCATCAGCATCACCGCGTGCGGCACACTACGGCCACCGAGATGGACCATTTCCAGGACCTCGTCGAGCGATGCCGAATCCGACGCCTCGGGGGTGCAGATCGGGAAGGCGCGGGCGAGGTCGCCGGGGATCAGATCGGTGTCGAGCAGGGCCTCACGCGCACGCATCCGGTTGCGATTGCCGCGCACGGTGTTGATCTCGCCGTTGTGGGCGAGGAAACGGAACGGGTGCGCGAGCGGCCACGACGGAAAGGTGTTGGTGGAGAAGCGGGAGTGCACGATCGCGATGGCGCTCATGCAGCGGTCGTCTCGCAGGTCGGGGTAGTAGAGCGGCAGCTGCATCGTGGTCAGCATGCCTTTGTAGACGATGGTGCGGCTCGACAGTGACGGGAAGTACAGTCCGGTGCCCGCCTCGTCGATCTCCGGGGTGACGCGTTCGGCCTGCTTGCGGAAGGGGTAGATGAAGCGATCGAGGGCGATGCCGCCGATGCGGTCGGCGCCCGGTCCGGGGTCGACGGTGACGAACAGTTGGGCCATGAACGGCATGCAGCCCACCGCCGTCTCGCCGATGTCGGCGCCCTCGGTGTCGACAGGCAGTTCCCGCCACCCGAGGATGGTGATTCCCTCGGTCTCGGCGAGGGCGGCCACCCGGTCCATCGCCGCGTGACGCAGACCCGGGTCGGTGGGCAGGAAGCAGGTGCCGGCGGCGTAGGTGTTCTCCCCTGCCGCGGTGGGTGCCGGCAGCTCGAAATCGACTGTTGCGCGCAACAATTCGTCGGGAAGTTGGATCAGGATGCCCGCGCCGTCACCGCTGTTGACCTCCGCGCCCGCCGCACCCCGGTGTTCGAGGTTCTCCAGCGCGAGCAAACCGTCGGCGACGATCGAATGCGATCGTCGGCCGTGGATGTGGGTGACCATGGCGACACCGCACGAGTCGACCTCGGCCTCCGGGTCGTACAGGCCCTGCTTGGCGGGAAGCGCAGAAAACAACATCACTACCTCCACTCGATTCTGCCGAATCAAATGCCGAAGTCCTCAGGGACAACATTGGCCCGGTGGAGTCATGTAATGGCTGCACGGTGGGACTGGTGCGAACCGCGAGCTTTCACTCTAGCCGACGCGACTACGAATCGTGCTTCGGCGCCTCTCCGCGCGGGGTCCAGGCGGTGGCGTCGGCGGACTCGTCGGTGCCCTCGACGATGTCGGAATCGTCCGGGTCGGTGTCGACGACGTCGACCGGTCCCCCGGCCTCGGTGGCCTGCCCGTCGGCCAACTCCGGCTCGTCCTCGTCGACCCCGGCCGCATCCGTGTCGCCCTCGTCGACCGCCTCATCCTCGATCACCTCGGTGACACCCTCGGCATCCTCGGCCGCGGTCTCCGGTTCGTCGGAGGCCACGGTAGAAGCAACGTCGGTGTCGGCGAGCAACTCCGACTCCGCAACCTCACCCTCCTGCTCGGCACCCGGGGTCCAGGCGGTGGCGTCGGCGGACTCGTCGGTGCCCTCGACGATGTCGGAATCGTCCGGGTCGGTGTCGACGACGTCGACCGGTCCCCCGGCCTCGGTGGCCTGCCCGTCGGCCAACTCCGGCTCGTCCTCGTCGACCCCGGCCGCATCCGTGTCGCCCTCGTCGACCGCCTCATCCTCGATCACCTCGGTGACACCCTCGGCATCCTCGGCCGCGGTCTCCGGTTCGTCGGAGGCCACGGTAGAAGCGTCGTCGGTGTCGGCGAGCAACTCCGACTCCGCAACCTCACCCTCCTGCTCGGCACCCGGGGTCCAGGCAGTGGCGTCGGCGGACTCGCCGGTGCCCTCGACGATGTCGGAATCATCCGGCTCGGCGTCGGTGACCTCAGGTCCCTTGGCCTCGGAGTGGGCTTGCTCTGATTCGCTCACCGGTTCCTCCTCGTCGTCCGACTGGTCGGTGTCGATGTCGACCCCGTCGTCTGTGATCTCATCGTCGCTGTTCTCATCGTCGCTGTTCTCATCGGCGCTCGCGGTGCGAACCGGTTCGTCCCGGTCGAGATCACTGTCGGGTTGGTAGCCGGTCATCCCGAGCGCCTCGAGTTCCTCGGCCCGCTCACGGTGATAGACCTCGAGGCCGGTTTCGCGACCCTTGGGCGCCACGATGAAATAGACAGCGCCGCACACGAACAGCAACGCCGCGGTGAACACGTTGATCCGCACGCCGGCAATGTGGGTGAATGCAGGGTCCGAGCGCATCAGTTCGATCGCGAAGCGACCCGCGCAATAGCCGGATACGTAGAGCGCGAAGAGCCGACCGTGCCCGATGCGGAAGCGTCGGTCGACGAGCACCAGCACGATGACGACGGCGATGTTCCACAACATCTCGTAGAGGAACGTGGGATGAACGACCGCCACCACGTTGCCGGTGGAGTGTCCGGTGATCTGGGAGGGGCCCACGATGCCCTGCGCGTCGACGCGATCGTAGATCTCCAGACCCCACGGGAGATTGGTGGGACGGCCGTAGAGCTCCTGGTTGAAGTAGTTGCCGAGCCGGCCGATCGCCTGGGCCAGCAGGATGGGTGGGGCGATCGCGTCGGCGAACGGCGGGAGTTTGATGCCGCGTTGCCGGGCTCCGATCCAGGCACCCACGCCTCCGAGGATCACCGCTCCCCAGATACCGAGACCCCCGTCCCAGACGTAGAGCGCCTCGATCGGGGTCTTGCCGCCGTCGCCGAAGTAGATCTGCCAGTCGGTGAGAACGTGATAGAGCCGTCCGCCGACGAGGCCGAACGGAACCGCCCAGATGGCAACGTCGAGCACTTCGCCGGGCTGTCCGCCGCGCGCCACCCACCGGCGGTTTCCCCACCAGACGGCGACGATGATGCCGACGATGATGCACAGTGCGTAGGCGCGGATCGGGACCGGACCGAGATACCAGACACCCTGGGGTGGACTCGGGATGTAGGCGAGCATCGTCGTCGTCGGCGCTGTCACGGTGCCACCCTAACCGACTCCGCTGTGGCCGGGATCAGAGGTCGGGTCGCGGCGCACGAACGCCTTCGGCGAGCTCGGTGACCAGTCCGGCGAGGTGGTCCTGCCCCGCATGCGCCGCGGTGACCAGCGCCGATCCGACGATGACGCCGTCGGCGTAGGAGGCGATCTGCGCAGCTTGTTCGCGGTTGCGCACGCCGAGGCCGACGCCGATCGGGATGTCGGAGTAGGCGCGCACCCGGGCACACAAATCGGGTGCGGCATCCGACACCGCATCCCGCGCGCCGGTGACACCCATGGTCGACGCCGCATAGACGAAGCCGCGTGATGCGTCGACGGTCAGTGCGATGCGTTCGGTTGTCGACGACGGCGCGACGAGGTAGATGCGGTCGAGGTGATGGGCATCGGACGCCTCATGCCACGCCCCGCCCTCCTCGGGGATCAGATTCGGGGTGATCAGACCCGATCCGCCGGCGGAGGCCAGGTCGGCGGCGAAGCGTTCCACGCCGTACTGCAGCACCGGGTTCCAGTAGCTCATCACCACGGCCTTGCCGCCCGCGGATGCGATGGCCTCCACCGCGGTGAACACGTCGCGTACCCGCACGCCGTTGGTGAGGGCGATGTCGGCGGCCTCCTGGATGGTGGGACCATCCATCACCGGGTCGGAGTAGGGCACCCCCACCTCGATGATGTCGCAGCCCGCGGCCACCATCGTGCGGAACGACTCCACCGACTTCTGCACGGTCGGATAGCCGACCGGGAGGTAGCCGATGAGTGCGGCGCGGCCGTCGGCGCGGCATTGTTCGAACAGGGGGCCGAGCTGCGACTGTCCGGCGTGTGCGCGGGTCGGGGTGGTCATCGGATCTCCTCCCCTGCCGTCACGCCGACCTCGGTGTCCGACGGCGGGGGGTCGAATAGGTGGAACCACCGGGCGGCGGTATCGACATCCTTGTCGCCGCGACCCGACAGGCTGACGACGACGATCGCGCCGTCGCCGAGTTCCTGGCCGAGGGAGAGCGCGCCGGCCAACGCGTGCGCGGACTCGATGGCGGGGATGATGCCCTCACGCCGGCTGAGCAAAGCCAGGGCGTCCATGGCCTCGGTGTCGGTCACCGGTCGGTACTCGGCCCGGCCGGTGTCTTTGAGGTGAGCGTGCTCGGGTCCGACCCCCGGGTAGTCCAGACCAGCAGAGATCGAATGGGATTCGATCGTCTGCCCGTCCTCGTCCTGAAGGAGGTAAGAGTAGGCGCCCTGAAAGGCGCCCGGGGTGCCGCCGGTGAAGGTGGCCGCGTGCCGCCCCGTCTCCACACCGTCGCCCGCGGCCTCGAAGCCCACCAGCTTCACCCCGGCGTCGTCGATGAACGGGTGGAAGATGCCGATGGCGTTGGACCCACCACCCACGCATGCGGTGACCGCGTCGGGCAGTCGGCCGGCCTGATCGAGGATCTGCGCCCGCGCCTCGAGGCCCACCACCCGCTGGAGATCCCGGACCATCGTCGGGAAGGGATGCGGTCCGGCGGCGGTGCCGAAGCAGTAATACGTGTTGTGCGCGTTGGTGACCCAGTCGCGCATCGCCTCATTGATGGCGTCCTTGAGGGTTGCCGACCCGGTGTCGACGGCGATGACCTCGGCCCCGAGAAGTCGCATCCGCGCGACGTTGAGTGCCTGACGGTCGGTGTCGACGCGCCCCATGTAGATGATGCACTCCATGCCGAACAGCGCACAGCCGGTTGCGGTGGCGACACCGTGCTGACCGGCCCCGGTCTCGGCGATGATGCGGTGTTTACCCATCCGACGGGCGAGCAGCAGTTGTCCGAGAACATTGTTGATCTTGTGTGAACCAGTGTGGTTGAGGTCCTCGCGCTTGAGGAAAATCCTTGCGCCCCCGGCATATTCACGAAGCCGGGTGGCCTCGTAGAGCGGGGACGGGCGTCCGACGTAGTCGCGTTGCAAGCGGTCGAGTTCGGCGAGGTAGTCCTCGTCGGTGCGCATCTTCTCGTAACCGGTGGTGACCTCGTCGATCACGGCCATCAACGCCTCGGGCACGTGCCGACCGCCGTAGACGCCGAAGTGGCCGCCCGCGTCGGGCTCGTTGGAGGTGCGGGTGGTGAGTCCGACGCTTGCGGTGGGCAGCGCGTCGGCGGCCGGTGCGGCGGTGTGGTGTTCGGTGGTCACTAGACTTCTCACTGACATCGTCGTCCGCACAGGAGTGCTCGGCGCGTGCCGAACGGGCCTGTCAGCGAACGGGTTTCGGACAGGACGGGTGGGTGCCCGCGGTCACCAGCTCGGAGACCGCGGCGCGGGGATCGCCGCTGGTGACCAGCCCCTCACCGACGAGGACGGCGTCGGCGCCGGCGCCGGCGAAGGCGAGCAGGTCGGCGGTGCCGCGCACACCCGATTCGGCGATTCGGATCACCTCGGTGGGCAATCCCGGCGCGATCCGCGCGAAGGTGTCACGATCCACCTCGAGGGTCTTCAGATTGCGGTTGTTGACGCCGATCACCGAGGCTCCCGCCTCCAGCGCGCGGTTCGCCTCATCCTCGGTGTGCACCTCGACGAGCGCGGTCATGCCCAGGCTCTCGGTACGGTCGAGCAACGACGCCAGCACGTTCTGTTCCAGGGCGGCGACGATGAGCAGGATGACGTCGGCACCGTGGGCGCGTGCCTCGTGGATCTGATACGGCCCGACGATGAAGTCCTTGCGCAACACCGGGATGGTGACGGCGGCGCGGACGGTGTCGAGATCGTCGAGTGAACCGTGGAAACGACGTTGCTCGGTCAGCACGCTGATGATGCGCGCGCCACCGGATTCGTAAGCGCGGGCGAGGTCGGCGGGGTCGGGGATGTCGGCGAGCTCACCCTTGGACGGGCTGGCGCGTTTGACCTCGGCGATGACTCCGATCCCGGGTAGCCGGAGAGCCGCCATGGCATCCTTGGGCGCGGGCGCCGCCAGGGACGCCGCCTTGATCTCCGCGTAATCGACAACGGCTTCGCGCGCGGCGACGTCGGCTTTCACTCCCTCGATGATCGAATCGAGGACGGTGGGCGTGCTCACGGCAGCTGATTCCCTTTCGTCGTCGTGGTCTCAGGGTAGACGGCCGTCTCCGGCCGATGCGGATCGGGTTGTGCTTGGCGCAGGCTCATCGGTTCACCGTTGGTCGGTGGGATCGATCCCGGTGTCCAGCGCGTCCCACATCATGCGTTCGTTCGGCGCATCATCGGAGGGAGCGTCGGGGTCGGTGGTTGCATCGTCGGAGGCAGCGCGACGGTCGTCGTCGAGCTTCTTCCGTTCGTGCTCGGCGAAAACCTGCCGTTCGAGTTCTTCACGTCGCGCCGCGGGTGTCTTGTACTTCGACGACATCCCGGCACCGGAGGCCACCCGGACGAGCAGCACGCCCGCGGCCACCGCGCACACCGAGCCCGCGAGGACCACTGCGGCGGCCCAGTTCACCGTGGTGACGAGCTGCACAACGTAGCGGTCGGCAAGCCCTGCGGCGCGGGCCGCGTAGAGGTCGTTGGTGCCGCCCATCACCAGCGACAGCGCAGGCACGGCGGCCAGCACCCCGGCGGCGGCGATGAGCACCGCCACCAGCCGCAGGCCCCACCCGCGCAACGACATCGCGGCGAGGATGGCCGCGAGCATCACCAGCGCGAGCGGAGTGAGCCACGGGCTCCAGTCGGCACCCTTGACGTCGAAGGTGCGTGCGGGCGAGAGGCCGTCGGCGGCGAGCACCCGCGCCCAGGTGAGACGCGACGCGGTCCAGAAGAACAGCGCTGCCGCCGCCATCAGTACCGCGGCGAGTGTCTTCACGCGACGCGTGGTCCACCGCTCGACCGGATTCTGGGCACGCTCGACCGGATTCTGGGCACGCTCGACCGGATTCTGGGCACGCTCGACCGGATTCTGGGCACGCTCGACCGGATTCTGGGCACGCTCAGCGGGGTCGGGAGTGGTCATCGCGTCGCCTCCGGCCCGGCCGTGGCGGTGTGGTCGCCGACAAGGCGCATCGTGGCCGCAGCGGCCACCGCGTTGAGGACGGCGGTGGCCTTGTTGCGTGCCTCGTTGTACTCGTAATCGGGTTCGCTGTCGGCCACCACACCGCCGCCGGCCTGCACGTATGCGGTGCCGTCGGACATCAGCGCGGTGCGGATGGCGATCGCGGTGTCGGCGTCACCGGCGAAGTCGAGATAGCCGACGATGCCGCCGTAGAGTCCGCGACGCGTCATCTCGTGTTGTTCGATCAGCTCCATCGCGCGCACCTTGGGGGCCCCGGTGAGCGTCCCCGCCGGAAAGCATGCGGTGATCGCGTCGAGCGCGTGTTTGTCCGACCGCAGCGTGCCCGACACCGTGGACACCAGATGCATCACGTGGCTGTACCGCTCGACATGGCGATAGTCGCTCACCTTGACCGTGCCGGGAGCACACACGCGGCCCAGGTCGTTACGTCCGAGGTCGACGAGCATCAGGTGCTCGGCGTTTTCCTTCTCGTCCTCCACGAGGCCCTTGGCGAGGAGTTGATCCTCCTCCTCGGTGGCGCCACGCCAGCGGGTGCCGGCAATGGGATGGGTGGTGGCCACCCGATCGTGCACGGTCACCAGCGCCTCGGGACTGGACCCGACGACGGTGAACGGCTCGCGCCCGCTGACACCGGGCATCCGCAGCAGATACATGTACGGGCTGGGATTGGAGGCCCGCAGCACCCGGTACACCTCGAGCGGGTCGGCGTCGGTGGCCATCTCGAAGCGCATCGACGGCACCACCTGGAATGCCTCACCCGCTTCGATCTCGCCGACCAGAGCGGAGACGATCTCGCCGTACTCCTCGCGCGTGCGCTGGACGGCGAATTCCGGCGCCGGCCGGTCGAAGCGCGACACCGTCGACGGTGCCGGCGCGGCAAGCGCGTCGGTCATCCGGTCGAGGCGGTCGACGGCGTCGGCGTAGGCCTGTTCGGCGCGGGCATCTGACCCGTCCCAGTTGACGGCGTTCGCGATGAGCGTGATGGTGCCCTCGTGGTGATCGACGGCGGCGAGGTCGGTGGCCAGCAACATCATCAGATCGGGCAGACGCAGATCGTCGACGGTGGTCTCGGGGAGGCGTTCGAGCCTGCGCACCATGTCGTAGGCCATGAACCCGACGAACCCGCCGGTCAGCGGCGGCATGCCGGGCAGTGGATCGGTGGCCAGCAGGCGCAGCGACTCGGCCAGCACGGTGAGCGGATCCCCGTCGACGGGTGCTCCGGCGGGGACGGTGCCCCACCAGGCGGCCTTGCCGTCGACCACGGTGAGTGCCGACGGCGCCCCGGCACCGATGAACGACCAGCGTGACCAGGACCGACCGTTCTCCGCGGACTCCAGCAGGAAGGTGCCGGCCCGGTCGCCGGCAAGCTTGCGGTACGCCGACAACGGTGTCTCGGAGTCGGCGAGCACCTTGCGGGTGACGGGTACCACGCGGTGATCGGCGGCGAGGTCGAGGAACTCCGCGAGGGTGGTGGTGTCCGACCGGGACGGCGACGTCGCGCCCGGGTGGAGCTCGGTGTCGGGCAGAGCGGTGGGATCAGTACTCATCCGAGGGGCTCGCCGCCGACACCCCACTGCGACCGCGGGACCTCGGTGATCGTCACCCAGACCGAATCGGGGTTCTTTCCGGTGGCCTTGGCGTACGCCTCGGTCACCGCAGCGATCGTCTCGCGTTTCACCCGATCGCTCAGGCCCGGGGTCTGCGAGATCTGGATCAGGGGCATCGGTGAGTCACCGCCTTCGTGGATTGGCCCGTGCAACGGGCCGTCGATCGGTCCGTCACCCGATTGTCCCAGGGCTGGAATTCACGTCGTCGCCGGGCAGGTCGAACCTCAGCGACTCGGTGTCGAAACAACTGTGGTTTCCGGTGTGACACGCCGCGCCCACCTGGTCGACCACCAGCAGGACGGTGTCGCCGTCGCAGTCGAGGCGCGCGTCGTGCACGTACTGTGTGTGTCCGCTGGTCTCCCCTTTCACCCAGTACTCCTGTCGTGATCGCGAGTAGTAGGTGGCGCGTCGCGTGCGCAGGGTGCGGTCGAGCGCGGTGTCGTCCATCCACGCCACCATCAGCACGTCGCCGGTGGAACGCTCCTGGGCGACCACGGCGAACAAGCCGTCGGCGTTCCGTTTGAGCTTCGCGGCGAGTTCGGCGTCGAGTGCCATCGGCTCAGACCTTTCCCTCGGTGTCGCGTGCGGTCCGCACGACGATCCCGTCCGCCGCCATCGCGTCCTTGACCTCGGGGATGGTGAGTTCACCGAAATGGAACACCGATGCGGCCAGCACCGCGTCGGCGCCGGCGTGCACGGCGGGCGCGAAGTCGGCGGCCTTGCCCGCGCCGCCGCTGGCGATCACCGGAACCTCGACCACCTCCCGGACCGCGGCCAGCATGCGCAGGTCGAATCCCCGCTTGGTGCCGTCGGCGTCCATCGAGTTCAGCAGGATCTCGCCGACCCCCAGTTCTTGACCCCGCCGCGCCCACTCCACGGCGTCGATGCCGGTGCCCTTGCGACCACCGTGAGTCGTGACCTCCCACCCCGACGGGGTGGGTTCGCCGTCGGCGGGCACCGTGCGCGCATCCACCGACAACACGATGCACTGGGACCCGAATCGTCGGCTCATCTCGCCGAGCACCTCCGGGCGGGCGATGGCGGCGGTGTTCACGCTCACCTTGTCGGCACCGGCACGCAGCATCGCGTCCACGTCGTCGACGGTGCGGATGCCACCGCCGACGGTGAGCGGGATGAAGATCGCGTCCGCGGTGCGATGCACCACCTCGATCATGGTGGCGCGACCCGAACTCGACGCCGTCACGTCGAGAAAGGTGAGTTCGTCGGCCCCCTCGGCGTCGTAGCGCGCGGCCAACTCCACCGGGTCGCCCGCGTCGCGCAGATTCTGGAAGTTCACGCCCTTGACCACGCGGCCGTCGTCCACGTCGAGGCAGGGAATGACTCGGGTCGCAAGGGTCATCGTGAAGTCCTCCCTGCCGAGGCGTCCGCCACGTCACCGTCGAGGCAGGGAATGACTCGGGTCGCAAGGGTCATCGTGAAGTCCTCCCTGCCGAGGCGTCCGCCATGTGACCGTCCAGGCAGGGAATGACCCGGGTTGCCAGCGTCATCACGCACTCCCCTCTCCGGCCGACCAGTCACCGGCCACCTCGTCGATCAACGCCATCAGTTCCGCGTGAATGCCCGGCGCACCGGCGACCAACGACGGCGACGTGACGGTCCAGGGAGCCCCGCTCAGGTCGGTGGCCACCCCACCGGCGGCGCGCATCAGGGCCGCACCGGCGGCGTTGTCCCAGGGATGCCCACCGAACGCGATCGCGGCCCCGAACACGCCGGCGGCGGCGAACGCCATGTCGACGCCGGTGCTCCCGGTCATGCGCAGCCGGGCCGCCCGTGAGCTCAGCGCCTCGAGCAGCGCGGCACGCCGCGCACCGGGATAACGACCACCGTGCATCACGTTGAACGGGCCGAAGGCCACCGCGGACCGTTGCAGGGGTGCGGCGGGCGGCCGGTGCACCGGCGCGCCGTTGAGCAGCAGCGGCCCGTCGACGTGCGCGGCGTAGCGACGCCCGAGCAGCGGCATCCAGGTCAACCCGAGTACGGCCTCACCGTCGACCACGAGCGCGAGCAGGATGGCGGCCAGCGGCATCCCGGTGGAGTAGTTGTAGGTGCCGTCGACGGGATCGAGAATCCACACCGGTCCGTCGGTGACCGCCGGCCCCCCGTACTCCTCGCCGTGCACCGCGATGCCGGTTCGGGCGACCAGCTCGTCCCGGATCCGGCGTTCGAGGTCCAGATCGACCTGGGTGGCGAAGTCGGTGGCACCCTTGCTCACCGCGCTGGGTGCACCGAGACCCGCGACGAACGCCTCAGCGGCACCGTCGAGGATGTCGGCGGCGACGTCGAGCAACCGTGCCGGCTCGGGGTCGGGACGTGCGGTCACCGCCCACCGACCGCCGACAATGCCTCGGGAAGCGTGAATCGTCCTGCGTAGAGCGCCTTTCCGACGATCGCGCCTTCCACTCCCCGATCGACGAGACCGGCGATGGCGATCAGGTCGTCGAGCGCCGACACCCCACCGGAGGCGACGACCGGCGCGTCGGTGGCCTTGGCGACCTCGGCGAGAAGCTCGAGATTCGGGCCCGCGAGCGTCCCGTCCTTGGACACGTCGGTCACGACATAGCGGGCGCAGCCGTCGCGGTCGAGGCGGTCGAGCACCTCCCACAGGTCACCGCCATCGGTCACCCAGCCACGCCCGCGCAGACGATAGGACTCGCCGTCGCGGATCACGTCGAGACCCACCGCGATGCGCTCACCGTGCTCGGCGATCGCCCGCGCACACCAGTCGGGGTGTTCGAGGGCGGCGGTGCCCAGATTGACGCGGGTGCACCCGGTGGCCAGCGCCGCAGCGAGCGACTCGTCGTCGCGGATGCCGCCGGAGAGTTCCACCTTCACGTCGAGTTCGCCGACAACCCCGGCGAGGAGTTCCCGATTGTTGCCGCGACCGAAGGCGGCGTCGAGATCGACGAGGTGAATCCATTCGGCGCCGTCGCGCTGCCAGGCGAGGGCGGCATCGCGAGGCGATCCGTAGGACGTTTCGGTGCCTGCGGCGCCCTGCACAAGACGCACCGCCTGTCCGTCGGCGACGTCGACGGCAGGGAGCAGTTCGAGGGTGTGACCCATGGGGTGAATGACTTCCTGTCTATCGAGTGATGGCTGTGTATCGAGTAGCCGCCGTGTATGAGGGGTGTGCGGCATATCAGGTGTGCGGGCAGCTGATCCGCGCCGGCTCGGGGTCATCGCGGTCCGGACTGGTCGCGTCCGCTGCGGATCTGCGCCTCGGCGGCGGCCAGCAGGCGACGCGCGGTCAGGCCGATCGCCGCGATCATCGCGAGCACTGTGACAAGCGCCGCCACCAAGCCGGCCACCGGGGTCCAGTGTGCCAGCGCCAGAATGATCGGCACGCCCACCACCAGCGCCAACACACCCGCGCCGAGCGTGAAGAACACGAACCGCCCGTAGGAGAAGCGATAGCCCGGATCGGGCGACGACGGTGGCACCGGTTCGCTCATGACAGGCTCCCCACCCAGTTGCGCAGCAGATGCGCACCGGCGTCACCGGATTTCTCCGGATGGAACTGGGTGGCCGACAGCGGACCGTTCTCCACCGCCGCCAGGAACGGTCCGCCGTGTTCGGCCCATGTCAGCCGCGGCGCTGCCAGCGGTGAACCCTCGTGGTCCATCTCCCACGATTGCGCGGCATAGGAGTGCACGAAGTAGAAGCGGGTGTCCGCGTCGAGTCCGTCGAAAAGCACCGAATCCGCTGGTGCGGCGACCGTATTCCAGCCCATGTGCGGCAGGACGCGTGCGGGCAGACGGCTGACGGTGCCCGGCCATTCCCCGCATCCGGCCGCTTCGACACCGAATTCGACGCCGCGGTCGAAGAGGATCTGCATGCCGACGCAGATACCGAGCACCGGGCGGCCGCCGGCGAGCCGCCGCCCGATGATGCGGTCGCCCTTCACGGCCAGCAGGCCGTCCATGCACGCGGCGAACGCCCCCACCCCGGGGACCACGAGGCCATCGGCATCCAGCGCGGTGGCGAAATCGCCGGTCACGGTGACGGTTGCGCCGGTGCGTTCCAGTGCCCGCTGCGCCGAACGCAGATTGCCCGACCCGTAGTCGAGGACCACGACGTTCGCTGCGCTCACCGTGACACCCCCACGTTCGCTGCGCTCACCGTGACATCCCCACGTTCGCTGCGCTCACAGGGCACCCTTGGTGGACGGCACACCGCTGACCCGCGGATCCGGCTCGGTGGCCTGCCGCAGGGCACGCGCCACCGCCTTGTACTCGGCTTCGGTGATGTGGTGCTGATCGCGCCCGTAGAGCACCCGCACATGCAGCGCGATGCGTGCGTTGAGCGCGATCGACTCGAACACATGCCGGTTGATCACCGTCGAATACGGCACCCCCGGATATCCCCCGATCACCGCGGTGAGCAGGTGTTCGGGTTCGCCGGTGTGCACGCAGTACGGCCGTCCGGAGACGTCGACAACGGCGTGGGCGAGGGTTTCGTCCATCGGGATGTAGCAGTCGCCGAAGCGGCGAATGCCCTTCTTGTCGCCGAGCGCCTCACCGAACGCCTGACCCAGCACGATCGCCGTGTCCTCGATCGTGTGGTGACCCTCCACGTCCACGTCGCCGGTGGCCGACACGGACAGGTCGAAGCTGCCGTGCGCACCGAAGGCGGTGAGCATGTGGTCGAAGAACGCGATGCCGGTGGAGATGTCGGTGACGCCGGTGCCGTCGAGGTTCAACTCGACGGTGATCGACGACTCCTTCGTCGTGCGTTCGACTCGCGCGATGCGCGGCGCGGTGGTCGGCTCCGGTGTGGTGGCCACTTAGCGTCTCTCCAGGTTGGTGGTTGCGAGGGATCGGCTGACATCGAGGAAGGCGTCGTTCTCGGCCCGCAGCCCGATGGTGACACGCAGGTACGACGGAATCCCGACGTCACGGATCAACACGCCGTGGTCGAGGTAATCCCGCCACGACGCGGGCGCGTCGGCGAAACGTCCGAACAACACGAAGTTGGCATCCGAGTCGACGACGTCGAAACCGGCTGCGGCCAGTTCGGCGGTCACTCGCTTGCGCTCGGCGATGATCGCGGACACGCCCGCGAGCGTCTCGGTGGAGTGCCGTAGCGCAGCCCGGGCGGCAGCCTGCGTGAGCACCGACAGGTGATAGGGCAGCCGCACGAGTTGCAGCGCCTCGACGATCGCCGGTGCGGCGGCCAGATAACCGAGCCGGCCACCGGCGAAGGCGAATGCCTTGCTCATCGTGCGGCTCACCACCACCTTCGTCGGGAACTCGTCGATGAGTTCCACGGCGCTGGGCTGTTCGGAGAACTCGCCGTACGCCTCGTCGACGATGACGATGCCAGGGGCGGCCGCGATCACGGCGCGCAATCCGTCATTCGGGATCGACTGTCCCGTCGGATTGTTGGGCGAGGTCAGGAACACCACATCGGGCGCCCGGTTGGTCACCTCGGCGACGGCATAGGCGATGTCGAGCGAGAAATCGGAGGCGCGTGGCGCCTGCAGCCAGGTGGTGTCGGTGCCGTCGGAGATGATCGGGTGCATCGAATACGACGGGACGAACCCGATGGCGCTGCGTCCGGGCCCACCGAAGGCCTGCAGCAGTTGCTGCAGGATCTCGTTGGAACCGTTTGCGGCCCACACATTGTCGACCGACAGCGGCACCCCGGTGGCGCGAGTGAGGTAATCGGCGAGGTCGGTGCGCAACGCCACCGCGTCCCGGTCGGGGTAGCGGTGCAGCGCGGCGGCGGCCGACTGTGCCGACGCGGCGACGTCGGCGACGAGTTCCGGCGACGGCGGGTGCGGGTTCTCGTTGGTGTTGAGAATCACCGGAACGCGCAATTGCGGTGCGCCATAAGCACTCTTGCCGCGCAGGTTGTCACGCAGCGGCAGATCGGCGACCGTGATTCCCGACCCCGGCACCCCGACCACGGTCACCGCGCGACCCCGGCGCCGAAGCGCCGCGTGATCGCATCACCGTGGGCGGGGAGGTCCTCGGCCTGCGCGAGGGTCACCACCTGATCGGCGACGTCACGCAACGCGTCCTCGCTGTAGTCCACGACGTGGACTCCCTTGAGGAAGGTCTGCACCGAGAGCCCCGAGGCGAAACGAGCCGAACCCGACGTCGGCAACACGTGATTGGAGCCTGCGCAGTAGTCGCCGAGGCTGACCGGGGCGTAGTCGCCGACGAAGATCGCGCCCGCGTTGTGGACCCGCGCGGCGACCTGCGCGGCATCACGCGTCTGGATCTCGAGGTGTTCGGCGGCGTAGGCGTCCACCACGTCGAGGCCGGCATCGATGTCGTCGACCAGCACCACACCGGACTGTCGACCACTCAGCGCGGCGCTCACGCGCTCGCGGTGTTTGGTCTGCGCCACCTGCGATTCGAGTTCGGCGTCGACGGCGTCGGCGAGTTCAACACTGTCGGTGACCAGCACCGACGCCGCGAGGACGTCGTGTTCGGCCTGGCTGATCATGTCGGCGGCGACGAACACCGGACTGGCCGAATCGTCGGCGAGGATCGCGATCTCGGTGGGCCCGGCCTCCGAGTCGATGCCGACCAGGCCGCGGCACAGCCGTTTGGCCGCGGTGACATAGATGTTGCCCGGGCCGGTGATCAGATCGACCGGGTCGAGTACCGCGCTGCCACCGGCCGCGGTGTCGGTGCCACCGTAGGTGAGTAGCGCGACACCTTGCGCGCCGCCGACCGCCCACACCTCGTCGACCCCGAGGAGCGCGCAGGCGGCCAGGATGGTCGGGTGCGGCCAGCCGTCGAAGTCCTTCTGCGGCGGCGAGGCCACCACCAGCGAACCCACGCCCGCCTCCTGGGCGGGCACCACGTTCATCACCACCGACGACGGGTAGACGGCGTTGCCGCCGGGAACATAGAGACCGACGCGACGCACCGGAATCCACTTCTCGCTGACCGCGCCGCCGTCGACCACCTGCGTGCGGGTGGTGACGCGCCGCTGGTCGGCGTGCACGAGACGCGCCCGGGCGATCGACTCACGCAGCGCGTCGGCCACCGAGGGGTCCAGCCGCGCGAGGGCGTCGGCGATCACCGCGGCGGGCACCCGCACCGACGCCGGTCGCACACCGTCGAACTTCTCGCCGTACTCCAGCGCCGCGTCGACACCGCGTTCGGCGATCGCGTGAACCACCGGCGCCACCGTGTCGAGTACGGCGTTGACGTCGGTGCCCCCACGCGGCAGGGCGCGACGCAGTTGCGCAAGCGTCGGATTGCTACCGCGCAGGTCGGTTCGGGCGAGCATGAATGTCTCCTGGTCATCGGATCCCGTCGGCCGGCAGCGCCGGTCCGACTCGGTGTTTCCAGGATATGGGGTGATGCCAGCGGTTTTGAAATGCGGTCGGACCCACCCCGGCCGCCGCCGTGGCGCGGGCTCGCCGACGCATCGCTGCCGGTAGCGTGAACGCGGTGACCGACGATCCGATCACCGACCTCGAAAACGGGTTCGCCGACCTGATCCGACAGGGACGAATCCGGACCCGGCGGCAGGCATTCGCCATCGATCCGCGCCTCGACCCGGCGAACTACCCCCTCATCGTCATGCTGGGCCGGCACGATTCGGTTCCGATGTCGCAGCTCGTGGCCGCACTGGGCCTGGACAAGTCGACGGTGACCCGACAGATCGACGCGGTCGTCCGGCTCGGGCTGGCACAACGTCGACCCGACCCCGCCGACGCCCGCGCCCGCGTGATCTCGCTGACCGACGCCGGCCGCACCCGGGTGGCCGAGGTGTCTGCCGCGGCCAACGCCGACTGGCGCCAACGCCTGGCGACCTGGGAACCCGACGACATCCGCACCCTCACCACACTGCTGAAACGGCTGGTCGACGAGCCGCAGAGCACTGGCCCCAACGGTCGGAACTGACCGGCGAGAACGGCCCCCACCCGAGCGGACAGCCTCTCGGGGAATGATCCCGAGTAGTTGCGTGTTACAACTATCTGTCCATATAGTTGCGTATCTCAACTATTTTCTGATCACTTCTCATCGGGACCCTGCCGCGGTCCCGCCGTGCCGTAGGAGGTCCCATGAGTTCGCCGATTCAGCGAAACGACTCAACCGTGGCCGACACGGATACGCCGATGACCCATCGACAGCGCATCGAAGCGCTCGTCGGACTACTTCTCGGCATGTTCGTCGCCTTCCTGTCCTCGACCATCGTCTCCAACGCGCTGCCGGTGATCATCACCGATCTGCACGGCAGCCAGGACCAGTACACCTGGGTGGTCACCGCCACTCTGCTGGCCTCGACGGCCACCACTCCCATCTGGGGCAAGCTGTCGGACCTGATCAGCAAGAAGCTGCTCGTGCAGGTGGCCTTGACACTGTTCACGCTGGGGTCCGTTCTCGCCGGCCTGTCCCAGTCGGTGGGCATGCTGATCGGCTTCCGCGCGGTGCAGGGCCTGGGTCTCGGCGGTCTGCAGGCCCTCGTCGTGATCGTGATCGCGTCCATGTTCAGTCCGCGAGAGCGGGGCCGCTACCAGGGCCCGATCGCCGCGGTCATCGCGCTGGCCACCGTCGCCGGGCCGCTGATCGGTGGCGTGATCGTCGACACCAGCTGGTTGGGCTGGCGCTGGACCTTCTATGTCTGCGTGCCGCTCGCGGTGATCGCCCTGCTGGTCATCCAGCGCACACTCAACCTGCCGGTCGTGCGCAAGCAGGTCCGCATCGACTATCTCGGCGCGTTCCTGATCGCCGCCGGGGTCAGCACTCTGCTCATCTGGGTCACCCTCGCCGGCAACAGCTTCGCGTGGGTCTCGGCGACATCGTTCGGACTCGTCGCGCTGGGCGTCGTGCTGCTGGCGGTCGCGCTCTGGGTGGAGTCACGGGCGCAGAGCCCGATCATCCCGCTGACCCTTTTCCGCGACCGCACCATCACATTGGCCACCATCGCCAGCGTGTCGGTCGGCGTGGCCCTGTTCGGCGGCGCGGTGTTCCTCGGCCAGTACTTCCAGATCGCGCGCGGCTACTCGCCCACCGCGGCCGGGCTGCTCACCCTCCCGATGATCATCGGGTCGATGCTCTCGGCAACCGTGTCGGGTCAGCTGATCACCCGATTCGGACGCTGGAAGGGCTACCTCGTTGCCGGTGCCGCCCTGATGACCGTCGGCTTCTTCCTGCTCTCCACGATCGGGGCACACACCGACATGGTGGTGATCGGGGCCTTCCTGTTCATTCTGGGTCTGGGCATGGGCATGACGATGCAGAACCTGGTGCTGGCGGTACAGAACAATGTGTCTCCAGCCGAACTCGGCGCCGCAACGTCGACCGTCACGTTCTTCCGGTCACTCGGCGGAGCAGCGGGAGTCTCGGTCCTGGGTGCCGTCTTGGCCAGTCATGTCACCGACCTGATCACCAAGGGTCTCGCCGCGATGGGCATCAACCCCGCGCAGTCAGGTGGGCAGGGCGCAAGCCTCGCGGGCCTCAACGACCTGCCGGCACCTGTTGCCGACGTCGTCCGGGGCGCCTACGGAGACGGCATCGCCCGGGTGTTCCTGATCGCCGGGATCATGGCGGCGATCGGCTTGGTCGCGATCACCTTCATCCGCGAGGTGGCGCTCAAGACGCAGAGTGTCGACGAGCAGCGTCGCGCCGAGATGACCGGCGAAACGGAAAGCGTGGCCGCCACGCACTGACCGTCGGCCGGTCAGTCGAGACAGAACTCGTTGCCCTCGGGGTCGGACATCACGATGTGACCCGCCTGCAGCGGCGGTTGCGGCTCGAAACGCTCGACGCGGTCTGCGCCGCGGGACACCAACTCGGCGCAGACCGCCTCGAGCGCGCCCATCCGCTCGTCCCCGACAAGGCCCGGAGCTGCGCGGACGTCCAGATGGAGGCGATTTTTCGCCTGTTTTCCTTCCGGAACCCGCTGAAAGAAGATACGCGGCCCGACGCCGGCCGGATCGACGAGTGCCGAGCGGTCGTTGCGGTGTTCCGGCGCGACGTTCATGGCGTCGAGCGCCGCGTCCCACGATGCGAAGCCGGGCGGCGGATCCTGCAGTCGGTAGTCGAGGACCTCGGCCCAGAATGCGGCCAGCGCCGCGGGGTCACCGCAGTCGAAGGTCACTTGGATCTCGCGCGTCATCTCGTCTCCTCACGTCGCCCTCGCGTGCTGGGACCAGCGTCGCACCACTCGCGGACGACGACGGTCCGTTATGCGGGAATGTCGAGACCGAGGTCGAGCGCGGTGACCGAGTGGGTCAGTGCCCCCACGGCCAGATAGTCGACACCGGTGCGGGCGTAATCGGCGGCGACGTCGAGGCTCAGTCCGCCGGAGCTCTCCAGCTTGGTCTGCGGTGCGCGCGAGTTGCGGCGCTGCACCGCCATCTGCGTCGCCCACACCTCGAAGTTGTCGAGCAGAACCAACTGCGGCTCAAGACCCAACACCTCGTCGAGCTGATCGAGCGAGTCGACCTCCACTTCGACCGGCAGGTCGGGTGCGGCGGCGCGGACCGCCTTCAGGGCAGCGGCCACCGATCCCGCCGCGGCCACATGGTTGTCCTTGATCAGCGCCGCGTCGCCGAGTCCCATCCGGTGGTTGACCCCACCGCCCGCGCGGACCGCGTACTTCTGCAGGTAACGCAGGCCGGGCAATGTCTTACGCGAGTCCCGGATCCGGGCATGGGTGCCGTCGACGGCGTCGACCCAGTGGGAGGTCGCCGTCGCGATCCCCGACAGGTGGCACACGAGGTTGAGTGCGGTGCGCTCGGCGGTGAGCAGCGCGGCCGTCGGCGCGTGTACGGACAGAACGGCGTCGCCCGCCGAGATCCGGCTGCCGTCGGCGACGCACTCGGTGACCTCGTAGGCGCCCACGCCGATCACCTCGTCGAGCACCGCGAGCACCACCGGAAGTCCGGCGAGAACACCGTCGGCACGGCTGACGATTGCCGCGTCCACCGAGCTCCCGGGCGCGACGGTGGCCATGGTGGTCACATCGGGTCCGTAACGCAGATCCTCGTCGAGTGCGGTGCGGATCAGGGCGCGGATCTCGTCGGTGATGGCGAGGTCGAGTTCGGTGGGCGCCTCAGCCTGTCCGATGAAGGCCCCCGACGCCTCACTCACCGGAACCGGGGTTGCCGATCGCGATCATCCGCTCGACGCTCTTGCGGGCACGGTCGGCCACGTCGTCGGCGACGAACACCTCGTCACGGCCCTCGCGCAGCGCGCGAAGCAACGCGGCGGGGGTGATCATCTTCATGTACGGGCAGGATGCGCGGTCGTTGACCGCTTGGAAGTCGATCCCCGGTGCAGCCTTGCGCAACTGGTGCAGCATGCCGATCTCGGTGGCCACCAGGACCTGCTTGGCACCGGTCTCGCGGGCGGCGTCGAGCATCCCGCCGGTGGACAGGATCTTGACCCGCTCGTCGGGCACCGCTCCCTCCCCGGCCAGATGCAGCGCCGAGGTGGCGCAACCGCACTCGGGGTGGATGAACAGGTCGGCGTCGGGATGCGCCTCGGCCTGCGCGGTGAGCTCGTCACCGTTGATCCCCGCGTGCACGTGGCATTCGCCGGCCCAGATGTGGATGTTGTCGCGTCCGGTCTCGCGCTTGACGTGCGCTCCGAGGAACTGGTCGGGCAGAAACAGGACGTCACGGTCGGGATCGATGGAGGCGACCACATCGACGGCGTTCGACGACGTGCAGCAGATGTCGGTGAGCCCCTTGACCTCAGCGGTGGTGTTGACATACGACACGACCACCGCGTCGGGGTACTCGGCCTTCCAGGCGCGCAGGTCGTCGGCGGTGATCGAGTCGGCGAGCGAGCAGCCGGCCCGCGCGTCGGGGATCAGCACCCGCTTGTCCGGACTCAGGATCTTGGCCGTCTCGGCCATGAAGTGCACGCCGCAGAACACGATCTCGTCGGCGTCGACCTCGGCGGCGATGCGGGAGAGCGCGAGCGAGTCACCGACGTGGTCGGCGACATCCTGGATGGCGGGCAGCTGGTAGTTGTGCGCGAGCAGTGTCGCGTTCCGGGCACGCGCGAGGCGACGAACCTCCTGCGCCCACTCCCGGGTCGGCTCGACCCCCGTGTAACCGCCGGGCCCATCGCTGTATTCGGCGTGCAGCAGGTCCGGACCGAAGCCTGCGGGACGCTCACTGATGATGCTCATCTGCCACTCCTGAAACATCAGCCCTGGTGGGGCCGGTCATCCCGCGGAACGGGTCGGCCCGCGGATCAGGTTTTCGACTATAGGTCGAAAACACTACTCATCGCAACACCCGGTGTAACGCGCGCATTCCCTGTTGCGATTCGAGTAGTGGACTACGCGTTTGCGTGTCCGATTCGAGACCTAGCGTCGTACGTGTCAGCAAATCCCGCCGACATCCATGCCTGATCCTCAGGGAGACACCGCCATGACCTCGACACTTGACACATCGACAGGCGACAACAGCAGCACGGGCTCAACCCCCCGGCCGCTCTCACCCACGGTGATCTCCCCCAGCCTCGGCCGTCGCACCACATATTCGACGCCACTCGAAGCGGTCCGCCGCCGGCAAGAGGCCCTCGAAAGCCTCGCAGCACGACGCGTCATCGCTCCGAGCCCACCCGGCCACCGCGGCACCCACCTGCGTCCGATCACCGAGCCCGCATCGGACACGTCGTCGGCGTCGGCCCAGAGCCACACCCCGGTGCCGTTGACCTCACGTGAGGTCGAGGTGCTGCGCACCTGGCTGCTGACCGACTCCAAGTCGGTCGCCGCCCGACGCCTCGTGATCTCGGTGGGCACGGTCAACACTCATCTCGCTCGCATCCGCGCCAAGTACGCCGACGCGGGCCGCCCGGCGCGCACCAAGGCCGCGCTGGTCGCTCGCGCGATCCAGGACGGCATGGTGAAGCTCGACGAACTCTGAGGGCAGGTGCGTCGACGTCCACCGCGTGCCGGTGCGGCGCCGGACGGGATTGCGACACCCATACAATCGACGCCATGTCGTTGCCTGCCGCTCCTGGGGACCCGTCGTCCGGGACGGAGGGCGGACACCACCCGAACCCGCTGCACGTCGAGGTTCTCAGTGCGGTGTTTCAGGTGCGACGCACCGACGCCGAGGCCCGGCCCGCACTGTGTGTACTGGTGTGGCGACGGTCGCCCTCTGGTCCTTGGGCGCTGCCCGGCGCCGACGTGGCACCGGACGAAACGCTCGCCGAATGCGCGCGCCGCCTACTCGCCGAGCAGATGGATGTGCGCAAAGTAGCTCACCTGGAACAGCTTTCGGTGTTCTCCGACCCACAGCGGGTTCCCGGGACCCGAACGATCGCATCGACATACCTCGGGCTGGTACCCACCGACGCGCCGGCCTCGCTGCCGTCGACCGCGTCGTGGCATCCGGTCGACTCGTTGTTGAGCGGACTTGCCTACGACCACGCCGACATCATCGCCGCCGGGCGCCATCGTCTGGCGGCGAAACTCTCCTACACCAATATCGCGTTCGCGCTCGCGCCGGCTCGGTTCCCGATGTCGGAGCTCTCGGAGATCTACGGCGCCGCACTCGGGTACCCCGTCGACACCACCAATTTGCTGCGGGTCCTGAGTCGCCGGGGCGTGGTGGTGGCCACCGGCACCCTGGGTCGGACCGGTCGCGCAGGTGGGCGACCGCCGGCACTGTATGCGTTCGCCGACAACGAGTTACGGGTCACCGACGAGTTCGCGACGCTCAAGCCCCCGATGTGACCGATTCGGCGGGGATCGTCTCCTCGGCTCCGTCGCCGACGCCGAGGTCGGCGCTACGGGTGGCCAACGTGCAGAGCAGATAGACCAGTGTCGCGGCGAGCGGCGCGCAGATGAGCACGATCCACGGCGCCGTGTATCCGGCGCTGGTCACACCGTCGGACCAGAGGTCGGGCACCACGCGGAACGTCTCGCCCACCGCGGCCGAGTGCGGGTCGGTGAAGTGCAGATGCGCGATCCGGGTACCCACCCAGCCCGCGATGGCCGACCCGGCGAGCACCGCGACGAACAGCACGCCGAATCCCGCCACCCCGCGCCAGCGACGGGCGGCGACCCATGCCACGATCGCCGAGACCACGCCGTATCCGAACATCAGCAGACAGAACGCGCCCACGCCGGCGAATTCCTCGCCGAGCTGTCCGGCCGGTACGGCCGGACCTTCGGCGGTCACCGAGCCGGCCATCGCGGGTGTGGTCACCGCCCATACCGCGCCGGCAACCACGCCGAGCAGCAGGACCGATGCCGCGACGGCGACAATCGGAGAGGCGGGCCGGCCCCGGTTCATCGTCCTGCCCCGATTCATCGTCGGCCCCGGTTCATCGTCGGCTCATTTCGGCGGAATCGACGCTGCCGTGCCGCGAGCAGCGCGCCGACCACCCGTCGGGCCTGATCTGCACCACCATCCGGCGGCCGCATTGCCCGCAGAAGCGTGGTGGTTCCAGACCGAGGCGGGCGGCGGCAGGCACCGCGTCGGGGGACTCGACCTCGAGTTGGATGCCCGTGTAGAGCCCGTACCTACGGGGCTCGTGTAGCGGCCCCGGGACGTCGATGGGGCGATCGGTGGCGGCCGGTGGGGTCATCGGGGTGTCTCCTCACGTACCGGGTCCACGGACTGCGGCCGTCGTCAGATGCTGTCGTTGAGCGCTTTGATCGGCATCGACAGATCGTTGAGCAGGTCGAGGTCATCCTCGGCGGGCCGCCCCAGCGTGGTGAGGTAGTTGCCGACGATCACCGCATTGATACCACCCAGGATGCCTTGCTTGGCGCCGAGGTCGCCCAGCGTGATCTCCCGTCCACCCGCGAAGCGCAGGATGGTGCGCGGCAGCGCGAGCCGGAATGCGGCCACCGCCTTGAGCGCCTCGGCCGCGGGGAGCACGTCGAGATCGCCGAAAGGTGTGCCCGGTCGGGGGTTGAGAAAGTTCAGCGGCACCTCGTCGGGTTCGAGGGCAGCGAGGTCGGCGGCGAACTCGGCACGTTGTTCGAGGGTCTCCCCCATACCGAGGATGCCGCCGCAACACACCTCCATGCCCGCGTCGCGGACCATGCGCAGCGTGTCCCACCGCTCCTCCCAGGTGTGGGTGGTCACCACGTTGGGGAAGTGGCTGCGCGCGGTCTCCAGATTGTGGTTGTAGCGGTGCACGCCCATGTCGCGTAGCGCGTCGACCTGCTCCCGGGTGAGCATGCCCAGACTGCAGGCGATCTGGATGTCGACCTCGTTGCGGATCGCCTCGATGCCCGCCGCGACCTGGCTGAGCAGCCGCTTGTCGGGGCCGCGGACAGCGGCGACGATGCAGAACTCGGTGGCCCCGGTCTTCGCGGTCTGCTTGGCCGCCTCGACGAGCGACGGGATGTCGATCCAGGCGCTGCGCACCGGCGACGCGAACAGCCCCGACTGCGAACAGAAGTGGCAGTCCTCGGGGCAGCCGCCGGTCTTGAGCGAGATGATGCCCTCCACCTCGACCTCCGGCCCGCACCAACGCATCCGGACGTCGTGGGCGAGTTGCAGCAGTTCGGTCAGGCGATCGTCGGGTAGGCGCAGCACCTCGAGAACCTGTGCTCGGTCGAGTGCCTCGCCGCGCTCGAGGACGCGGACGCGGGCGACGTCGAGGATGTCGCCGCCTGCCGGGGTGGTGGTGGACGCGGCGAGCGGGTCGACCGGGGCCTGGGTCATGGATGAACTCCTTCGATGGGCTGGAATGTGGGCACGCTCGACGCGGATGTGGGCACGCTCGACGCGAAACCGGGCTCGAACCAGGTGGGTGCGGCGGCGCGAAACCGCTCGGGCGGCAGCGTGCCCGCCCCCGCGGGGATCGCCCCGACCACGTCGACGCCGGTGAGCCGGGGCAGGTCGATGCGGTTGCAGCGCATGGCCAGGTCGGGGTCGGCCGGCCATGAGCCGATGACCAGGCCGGCGGGACGCACCCCCGCCGATCGGAGTGCGGTGACGGTCAGTTCCGCGTGATTGAGTGCGCCCAGGCCCGCGGGCACCACCACGACCGCCTCGGCCGCCACGTCTTGCGCGACATCGACGATCGTGAGGTCGGTGGCCAGCCGCACCAGCACACCGCCGGCACCCTCGATCAGGGTCAGATCGTGGCCGACGGCCAGGTCCAGCACCGCGTCGGCCAGTTCGGCGCGGTCGAGTTGCGGCAAGCCGGCACGAATCGCGGCCGTCTCCGGTGCGAGCGGCTCGGGGTACCGGGCGCATTCCAGGGTGCTGTGCACACCCGAGAGTTGTTCGACCACCGCGAGGTCGCCGGGCTCGTCGGGCGCCATGCCGGTCTGCGCCGGCTTGCACACCGCCACCCGCGCCCCGGCGTGTCGGGCCAGCGCCGCCACCGCCGCCGTCACGATGGTCTTGCCCACGTCGGTGGACGTTCCCACGACCGTCAGGATGCGGCTCATCGGCTCACCGCCGACGAGTTCTGCGCATAGGACCGCACGACGCCGTCGATCACGGCCGCGGCCTCGTCGACGGTCGAGTCATCGAGATCGGCGCGCACGGTGATCCGCAGCCGTGAGGTGCCCACCGGTACCGACGGCGGCCGGAAGCATCCGACGAGGACACCGCGGTCGCGGCACGTCGCGGCGGCCGCGACGGCATCGCGCGGCTCGCCGAGGATCACCGAGATCACCGCGGCGGCCGGAGCGGGCGCGCCGAGTCCGCGCGCCATCCGAAGAGCGTTGTGGTGCAACCGTTCCGGCAGGTCGGGGCGCTGCCGCAACACCCCGAGCGCGGCGCGCGCGGCACCGACGGCGGCCGGGTTGAGGCCGGTGTCGAAGATGAACGGTCGCGCGGTGTCGATGAGATGGGCACGCACTGCGGGCGTACCGAACACTGCTCCACCTTGTGCGCCAAGAGATTTCGAGCACACCGCGGTCACCACGAGGTCGGTGGCCCCGGACAGTCCCGCCTCGGCCACCAGGCCACGGCCGCCCGGCCCCCGCACACCCACGGCATGTGCCTCGTCCACCAGCAGCACCGCGCCATGCTCTCGCGCCGCGGCGTACAGCGCGGCGACCGGTGCCGGCTCCCCGTCGATCGAATAGACCGAATCGGTGACCACCAGCGCTCGCTTCTCGGCGCGGTTGCGCAGCGCCGCGGCGACCGCGTCGACGTCACCGCGCTCGACCACCTCCACCCGCGCCCGCGACAGGCGGCACCCGTCGATGAGCGAGGCATGCGTGCCGGTGTCGGAGACGATGAGGTCACCCCGGCCGGCCAGTGCCGTGATGGCACCCACATTGGCCAGGTATCCCGACGAGAAGACAAGGGCGGCATCGAAACCGAGAAAGTCGGCGAAGTCGTCCTCGAAATCGGTGTGCAGCCCCGTGGTGCCGACCACGAGTCGCGACGCGGTGGCGCCCGCACCCCACTGCGCCAAGGCGGCATGCGCGCCGGCGAGCACGTCGGGATGGGCGGACAGACCGAGGTAGTCGTTGGAGGCGAGGTTGAGCAGCGCGGCGTCGCGGATCACCGGTTCGCGGTGCAGCCCGCGCGATGCGCGCACCGCTGCCGCATCGGTCAGCCAGTCGAGCGCGGACTCCGGTCCGCCCGCGCCGGCACGAATCCCGGGGGGCACCGGGTGCAGGGTGGTCATCGAGCGGCCCCGACGGTCCGCAGATCGCGAGTCGCAGCCGCCACCGCCGACCGCATACCCGCGGTGATGGTGGCTATGTCGTCGTCGGTGCACACATAGGGCGGCATCGCGTAGACGAGGTTGCGGAACGGGCGCAACCACACACCGGATGCCACCGCGGCGCTGGTGGCCGCGGACATGTCGACAGCACGGTCGAGTTCGACGACGCCGATGGCTCCGTGTACTCGCACGTCGGCTACCCCGTCGGCGTCGACCAGCGGGGCCAGACCACGCCGCAGGCCCGACTCGATGTCGGCGACGCGGCGTTGCCATGGTCCCGACAGCAACAGCTCGGTGGATGCGGCGGCGACCGCACACGCCAGCGGATTGGCCATGAAGGTGGGTCCGTGCGCCAGCCCGCCGGCCTCACCCGCACCGATCACCTCGGCCACCTCCGTCGTGCACAGGGTGGCTGCCAGACTCAGGTACCCGCCGGTCAGCGCCTTGCCGACGCACATGATGTCCGGGCTCACCGCGGCCGCATCGGCGGCGAACAGCGTTCCGGTCCGTCCGAATCCGGTGGCGATCTCGTCGAAGACGAGCAGTACGTCCTGCTCGTCGCAGATGCGGCGCAATTCGGCGAGGTAGGCGCTGGGGTGAAAACGCATGCCGCCGGCGCCCTGCACGATCGGTTCCACGATGACGGCGGCGAGTTCGTCACGGCGGGCGGCGACCGTCGCCTCGAACTCGCGCACGTAGTCGGCGTCGAAGTCGGCGGGAGGCGCGGGCACGAACACCTGCTCGGTGAGCACGCCCGACCACATCGCGTGCATCCCGCCGACCGGATCGCACACGCTCATCGGCGTGAACGTGTCACCGTGATAGCCGCCGCGCCAGGTGAGCAGCCGGGTTCGACGCGGCTGCCCGCGACCCCGCCAGTACTGCAACGCCATCTTCGCGGCCACCTCCACGGCGACCGAACCGGAGTCGCTGAAGAACACCTTGTCGAGTGGTGCGGGAGTGATGTCGACGAGTAGTTGCGCCAGTCGCGCGGCCGGCTCGTGGGTGAGGCCGCCGAACATCACGTGACTCATCGAGTCGAGCTGGCCGCGCACGGCCGCGTCGAGCACCGGATGCCGGTAGCCGTGGATGGCCGCCCACCACGAGCTCATGCCGTCGACCACCTCAGAACCGTCGGCCAGCTGCAGCCGCACACCGCTCGCCGACGTCACCACCAGCGGCGACGACGCCGACGGCACCGCACCGTAGGGATGCCAGATGTGCTCGGCATCGATGCGGCTGATGGTCGCGGGGTCCACGGTCGGGTCGTCCTCCAGGGGGCCGGGGCAGGTCTTGGACACTGTACAGGCGGGCCTGGACGGTGTACAGGAGCGCCGATCCGGTCGCCCACCACCACCGCCGATACCAGCGCCCGGGTGTCCTAGGGTGAAGTCCATGGCACTGACGCTCGGCATGATCACCGTCGACACCACCGATCCGATCCCCCTCGCGCACTGGTGGGCCGAGCAGACCGGCGGGAACGTCCTCACCGAGAACGAGGGGTGGTACGTGGTGGTGGGCCTGCCGTCGGGAATGCGTCTGTCATTTCAGAAGGTCGACGACCCCACTGAGGGCAAGAACCGGATTCACCTCGACCTGTCGGCCCCCGACCCCGCCGCCGAGGTCGAGCACCTGCTGGCCGCCGGCGCCGCCAAGGTGGCCGATCGGGAGATGCCCGGGTTCGCGTGGACGGTCCTCGCCGATCCCGACGGAAACCAGTTCTGCGTGGCCCCGGCCGAGTGAGCGGGCAACCCACCGGCGATCACCGACCGTCGACAGATCACCCCCCACCGTCGACCGGTGGCCCGCGGTGAGCACCACCCGAGCCGACATCCTGCGCGCGGCACGCGAGATCCTCGTGCACCACAGCCTCGCCGACCTGTCCATGCGTCGGCTCGCGACGGAGGTGGGGGTTCGCCCCAACGCCCTCTACTGGCATTTCCCCGACAAGCAGACGCTGCTCGCGGCACTCGCCGACGACATCTTGCACGACGTCTCCCCCACGGCCGACACCGCCGAATGGGACGCCGTCGATTGGGATCGGGGCCTCGCCGACATCGCCGTCGCGATGCGTCGACAATTGCTCCGCGTCCCCGACAGCGCCGAGGTGGTGTCCTCGGCCTGGGCGAGCGGCCTCGCAAGCCGCGCCGTCGCCGACCACCTGACCGCCGCGGCACGCGCGGGTGGACTCTCCACCCGCGACGCACACGCGGTGTCGACAGCCATCTGTCAGCTGATCATCGGCCTGACCATCGAAGAACAGACCCGCGCACAGATGGAGCGGCTGGGGGTGACCGGGCCGTCGGGCCGCGATTTCGACGCCGAGTTCACCGATGCCCTCGGCGTCCTGATAGATGGCGCCCGGATGCGCAGCACACACCTCGATCCCGGACCGGGACCGGCCGCGGCCGAATTGCCCGAATAATGAAAGCCACCAGGTTTTGGGGCGTGTGTCGGCGGCCTCACGAATCGGGTTTTCACAGCTTCTCCGGGTAGATTGCAACGCGACCGAAGACCGTCTCCGGTGATCCGGATCCACCTCATTCGGCCGCTCAACCACCATTCCCGATCCGAAGGACCGCTCGACCCCGTGGCAGCCCCGACACGTGTAGCCGCGCCGGAAGTGACGACATCCGTCCCGCCGGTTCCCGCATACCGCACAGACCTCGACGGCCTGCGCGGCATCGCGATCACCCTCGTGGCGTGTTTCCACATCTGGTTCGGCCGCGTCTCCGGCGGTGTTGACGTGTTCCTGGCGTTGTCGGGGTTCTTCTTCATCGGGTCGCTGTTGCGGCACACCATCAACAGCCAGGCACCGCACGTCACCTTCTTCGACACCGTCAACCCGTGGCCCCGACTCAAGCGGCTGCTTCGCCGTTTGTTGCCCGCCCTGTTCACCGTGCTGATCGCGGTGGCGGTGCTCACCGTCGTGGTGCTGCCGCAGACGCGGTGGGTGAACATCGGCCGGGAGTTGCAGGCGTCGGCGCTCTACTACCAGAACTGGTATCTGGCGCTGAACTCCCAGAATTACCTCGCGGCGAGTTCGGCGAACAGTCCCCTGCAACACATCTGGTCGATGTCGGTGCAGGGCCAGTTCTTCCTCGGCACCCTGTTGCTCGCGATGCTCGCCGCCGGGCTGATCAAACTCGCCGCCACGGCGATCGCGCCGATCGCCCGGCCGCAGACCATCAGACTCCTGGTGGGCCTGGCGTTACTCGGCATCGCCGCGTTCTCGTTCTACTGGGCGCACATGCGCATGGGCATCAATCAGCAGTGGAACTACTACGACACGTTCTCGCGCCTGTGGGAGCCACTGGCGGGTGGCCTTCTGGCCATCTGGTTGCCGTCGGTGCGGGTACCCAATTGGCTGCGTAACGTCGTCGCCGCTGTCGCGCTGGGTCTGATCGTCACCTGCGGCTGGTGGATCGACGGCGTCGACTCCTACCCGGGACCGTGGGCACTGGTGCCGGTGGGCTCCACCCTGTTGATCATCTGGGCCGGCGCGACCGCGCTACAACAACCGCGACACTCCCGCATCTCACCGCAGGGTCAGCCCGCGGTGAACCGGATGCTGGCCGGTCGATGGCCGGTGTGGCTCGGCACGATCGCCTACGCGTTGTACCTGTGGCACTGGCCGCTGCTGATCTTCTACCTCACCTGGCGCGGCAAGAATCACGCGAACTTCGTCGAGGGTGTCGGGCTGCTGGGCGTGTCCATCGGACTGGCGTGGCTCACCAAACGATATGTCGAGGACCCGTTGCGTACCGGCGACCGGTCGCGGCTGCCCAAGGGTGACCGGCAGGGACGGCCCCGCTGGCTGGGCTACACCTCGGTGGTGACAACGGTGCTGGTGGCGGCCACGCTGGTCGTCGGGGTGGGCATCCGGGCATGGGATCGCCACGTCACCAACACGGTGGTCGACACGGCGAACCTCGACCCCCACTCGTTCCCCGGGGCACGCGCGCTGCTCGACGGCTGGCCGGTGCCTGCCCTCGATCCGCAGCCCACGCCGCTGGCGGTGCTCAAGGATTTTCCGGCGACCTCGACCGACGGCTTCATGAGCTCGTTCGAGGACCCGGACATCCACGTCGGCGTCTACGGCGATCCGTCGGCCAAGAGAACAGTGGCGCTCGCCGGCGGCTCACACGCCGAATTCTGGATCACCGCCCTCGACGAACTCGGCAAACGCAACCACTTCAAGGTGACGACCTACGTGAAGATGGGGTGCCCGCTGTCCACCGAGTTGGTGCCCAAACAGCGGGGTGTGCCCTACCCCCAGTGCCACGACTGGGTGCAACGTGTGATGGCGAGGATCATCGCCGACAAACCCGATGCGGTGTTCACCAACTCCACCCGGCCCCGCGATTTGCAGGCCGGCGATTGGATGCCCGACGACTACAAGCCCATCTTCACCGAGTTCATGGACGCCGGCATCCCCGTGCTCGGGATGCGCGACACACCGTGGCCGATGGGGCCGGGAGGTTCCCTGGACACCCCGACGTGCCTGGCCAACGGCGGCGACGCCATCTCGTGCGGATCGGCGCGCGCACGTGTGCTCTCCCCGACCAATCCGGCCGACGAGTTCGCCGAGGGCAAGCCGCTGTTCCATTCACTGGATCTCTCGGACGGGATCTGCAATGAATCACTGTGCCCGGCGGTGGTGGGAAACATCATCGTCTACAAGGACTGGCACCATCTGAGCGCGACATATGTGCGAAGTCTCACCGACGGTCTGGGCGCCCAGATGGCGCGCGCCCTGCCGTGGACAGGCCCCGCCCCGCGCTGACCTGCGCCGCGTCGCCGGTCGAGCGACGCCCCACCCCCGGCGAGCGTGGCTCCGAGATGTCGTCGGCCACGATCGCCGCTAGTGTCGGTACATGACCCTCTCAGGAAGGTGGGTATGACATCACCCACCGGCGGCGAGCAGCCCGTCGCCGACCCCGCATCCGAAACCCCACGCTCCAGCACGTCCACGCCGGAACCGGCACCGGGCACGGACGCACAGGCATCGGGTCGCGTCGCCGACGCGACGACGGCCCGGCCACCTCACACCGCGGTCGAGGTACCGCCAGAGCCCGGGGTACCGCCGGCCACGCCGCAACAGGCCGAGGCGCTGATCGAACCCGAACCGACCCCGATCCCTGTCTGGCCCGGGTCGCCGTATCCGCTCGGTGCAACGTATGACGGTGTGGGAACCAACTTTTCGCTGTTCTCCGAAGTCGCCGACGCGGTGGAGTTGTGCCTGATCGACCGTGACGGCAAGGAACGGCGCATCGTTCTCGACGAGGTCGACGGCTACTGCTGGCACTGCTACCTGCCCAACATCGGACCCGGTCAGTTCTACGGCTATCGCATCTACGGACCCTATGACCCCTCGCGCGGCCTGCGGTGCGATCCCTCGAAACTGTTGCTCGATCCGTACGGCAAAGCCTTTCACGGCGAGTTCGACGGCGACGCGTCGCTCTTCTCCTACCCGATACCCGAACCGGTTCCGCCCGAGGCGCCCCCGACCCCGGAGTGGGTCGAGGAGCAGGGTTCGCCGGCAGCCGACGGTGCCGACGATTCGTCTGCTGCCGCCGCAGACGACACGACGCCGGGATCCGACGACGCACCCACCAGTGACGTCGCCACCGGTGTGGCCAATGACGGTGACACGCCGGACACTTCGGCGGAATCCGACGAATCGGACACCACCGAATCGGTCACCGCCGCAACCGACGCCGACGAATCGGGCGAGATCGAATCGGATACCGGCGAATCGGGCGGGAGCACGGGCGCCGAGGTCTTCGACCCGCAGATCAACGAGGACCCGGCGTACGCGATCACCGGCGAGATCGAGCTGATCGAGCCGAATGACTCGATGCCCCAACTCGATTCACTCGGGCACACCATGCTGTCGGTGGTCATCAACCCGTACTTCGACTGGCAACACGATCGCTCGCCGCGACGCCCGTATCACCGGACGGTGATCTACGAGGCCCACGTGAAGGGCATGACCGCCACCCACCCCGACATCCCCGAACACCTGCGCGGCACCTATGCCGGGTTGTGTCACCCGGTGATCATCGACCACCTCAAGTCGCTGGGTGTCACCGCGATCGAGTTGATGCCCGTGCACCAGTTCATGCAGGATTTCGTCCTGCAGGACAAGGGATTGCGCAATTACTGGGGTTACAACACATTCGGGTTCTTCGCCCCCCATGTGGAGTACGCGTCCAACCCGGATCAGCCGGGCAGTGCGGTCACCGAGTTCAAGGCGATGGTGCGCGCGTTCCACAACGCCGACATCGAGGTCATCCTCGACGTGGTCTACAACCACACTGCAGAAGGCAATCACCTCGGGCCCACGGTCTGCTTCCGCGGCATCGACAATGCCGCCTACTACCGCCTTGTCGACGGCCAGCCCGAGATGTACATGGACTACACCGGAACCGGAAACAGTCTCAACGGGCGTCACCCGCACACGCTTCAGCTCATCATGGATTCGCTGCGGTACTGGGTACTCGAGATGCACGTGGACGGCTTCCGTTTCGACCTGGCATCCACGCTGGCACGTGAGCTCCACGACGTGGACCGGCTGTCGTCGTTCTTCGATCTGGTGCAACAGGATCCGGTGGTGAGCCAGGTTAAGCTGATCGCGGAGCCGTGGGACATCGGTGAGGGCGGATACCAGGTGGGCAACTTCCCGCCGTTGTGGACGGAGTGGAACGGGAAGTACCGCGACACCGTTCGCGACTACTGGCGCAGCCAGCCGGCCACCCTGGGCGAGTTCGCGTCCCGGTTCACGGGGTCGTCGGATCTGTACGAGGCCACCGGCCGGCGGCCGTCGGCCAGCATCAACTTCGTCATCGCCCACGACGGTTTCACGCTGCGTGATCTCGTGTCCTACAACGAGAAACACAACATGGCCAACGGGGAGGACAATCGCGACGGCGAGAGCCACAACCGGTCGTGGAACTGCGGTGTCGAGGGTCCGACCGACGACCCGGAGGTCCTCGAGCTGAGAGCCCGCCAACAACGGAACATCCTTGCCACACTGTTCTTGTCGCAGGGCACCCCGATGCTGGCGCACGGCGACGAGATCGGCCGCACCCAACTGGGCAACAACAACGTCTACTGCCAGGACTCCCCGTTGGCGTGGATGGACTGGTCGCTGGCGGAAAAGAACGCCGACCTCCTCGAGTTCACGCGCAAGGCGATCGCGTTGCGGGCCGCACATCCGGTGTTCCGGCGCCGGCGGTTCTTCGCCGGGCGCCCCATCCGCTGGGGGCACGACGCCCTCGACATCGTGTGGTTCACCCCCAACGGGGAGGAGATGACCAACGCCGACTGGGACAGCGGTTTCGGCAAGAGTCTTGCGGTATTCCTCAACGGCAACGGCATCGCCGAAACCAACGAGCGCGGTGAGAGGATCTCCGACGACAGCTTCATGATCTTCTTCAACGCGCACTACGGAGACATCGACTTCACCCTGCCGCCGGAGCATCTGGCGCGCGAGTGGCAGGGCGTCCTGGACACCGCACATCCGACCGGCGACTCCGACGTCATCGATGCCGAGTACGGTAGAACGGTCACCATCGGCGCGCGATCGCTCCTCGTCCTTCGGGCAACCACCTGAGCCATGCCACCACGCCCGGAACCGGTAGCCACCTACCGCGTGCAGCTCACCCCCGATTTCGGTTTCGCGCAGACCACGGCGGTCCTGGATCATCTTGCGGCCCTGGGCATCAGCCACATCTATCTGTCGCCGATCGGTGCCGCCATGCCCGGATCGACGCACGGATACGACTGGGTGCCGCCGCCACAGGTGTCACGCGTGCTGGGCGGCGTCGACGGACTGCGCGAGTTGCGAGCCCAAGCGCGGGAGCGTGGCATCGGGATCATCGTCGACATCGTGCCCAACCACACCGGGGTGGCCGAGGCGCTGCGCAACCCGTGGTTCACCGACCTGCTGCGCCACGGCTCGGGGTCGAGATTCGCGTCCTACTTCGACGCGGACTTCTCGGCGGACAACGGCGCCGACGGGAAACTCGCCCTGCCCGTTCTCGCGTCCGACGGCGATCTGTCACCGCTCACGGTCGACGCTCATGGCATCCTGCGGTACTACGATCACGCCTATCCCACCGCCCCGGGCACGCTCGGCGGCTCGGCCACCGATGTTCATGCGCGACAACACTATCGCCTCGTGCCCTGGGACAGCGGGCTGATCGGCTATCGTCGCTTCTTCACGGTCAACGAACTCGCCGGATTGCGCCAAGAGGACAACGCCGTCTATGCGGCGTCGCACGCCTGGCTGCAGGATCTGATCGAGGAGGATCTCCTCGACGGGGTGCGGGTGGATCATCCGGACGGGTTGTGGTCGCCGATGAGCTACCTCGAGCGTCTGCGCGGCGATGTCGGACCCGAACGGTTGCTCTACATCGAGAAGATCCTCTCCGCCGACGAACCCCTCGAACCCGAACTGCCCGTCGAGGGCACCACCGGATACGACCAGATGCGAGTGATCGACGCATTGTTCACCGCACCCTCGGGTGTGGTGGAACTCGACGAGATCCATGAACGCGTCACCGGGATGCCCGGTGACTCCCATTGGCTGCACGCGGCCGAGCGTGAACGCAAGCTCGCCACGCTGCACGCCCAGTTCCCGGCCGAACACCGTCGACTGGTGCGGGCGATCACGCATTCGGATCCGGACGCCGACGTCGAGGCGGTCGCCGCTGCGACCGCCGAGCTGATCGCCGATCTCGGCGTCTACCGCGCCGACTATCCCTCCCTGCGTTCCCGGCTCGTGTCCTGCGCCAACGAGATCGGCAGCCGCAGAACCGATCTCGCCGCCGCACTCGACATCATCGTTGCCGCCACGCGTCACCCGGGTGCGGCGAGTTCGCGGCTGGCGCAGACCTGCGGTGCGGTGACGGCCAAGAGCGTCGAGGACAGTCTCTTCTACCGGACCGCGCGTCTGGTGTCGTCGCAGGAGGTGGGCGGCAGTCCCGCGGAGCCGACGATGAGTCTGTCGGATTTTCACGCGCACAACATTGCTCGCGCCCGTGATTGGCCGCGGTCGATGTCGGCGGGAACCACCCACGACACCAAACGGGGCGAAGACGTGCGGGCGCGGATCGCGCTGCTCGCACAGGTGCCGCAGCGCTGGTCCCTGCTCGTGGACGAATTGTGGTCGGAGTGCCCTCCCCCCGACGACCTGACCGGATACTTCCTCCTGCAGAACATCATCGGGGTGTGGCCGGTCGGCGACCCCCCCGGATCCGCCGAGGCCACCGACGAACTGCGCGAACGACTTCACGACTATGCGCAGAAGGCGACCCGCGAAGCCGGGTTGCACACCACCTGGACCGAGATCAACGACGAATTCGAAACCCAGACCCGTGAGTGGATCGACCAGGTGACCTCGGGCGCCGCCGGCGATTCGATTTCCCGGTTCGTCGCTCGCATCGCGTCGGCATGGGAACAGGAGTCGTTGGCCCGCAAGGCGATTGCTCTTCTCGGCCCGGGTGTGCCGGACATCTATCAGGGCACCGAATGGTGGGACGATTCACTGGTCGATCCCGACAACCGTCGGCCCGTCGACTACGACCGGTCGCTGGATCATCCCAAGGCGCGGCTCATCCGCACGGCTCTGCGAGTGCGCAGCACGCACCCGGACGCGTTCGGGCAGGACGGCGAGTACCTGCCGCTGCACGCCGACGGACCGGGATCCGACCACACCGTGGCGTTTGCCCGCGGATTCGGCGGGCAAGCGCAGGTCGTGATCGTCACGGCGCGCTTCACGCACAGCCTCATCGAGGACGCGCACGCGACGTTCCTGGATCTGCCGGCCGGTTCGTGGCGCGCCACCACCGGCGCCACCTTCACCGGAACGGTCGATCTCGCCGAGTTACGGGCCGAAGAGCCGGTGGCGATCCTGCTGCGCGACTGATCGGCGTGACCGATCAGCCTCCCGGTGCCGGTGCCGGTGCCGGTGCCGGAGCGGGGGTTGCGGTGGGTGCCGGGTTCTGCCCACCGGCATCGCCGCCCTGACGGTCACCGATACCTGCCTGGGCTCCGCTGAGCTTCGCGACCTTCCAGGTGCCGTCCTCGTTCGCCAGGTCCAACCACACGAGCATCAACTCCTTGCCGCCGGAGGGCGCGATGCTGCTGGTGCCCGACACCTCCACCAGAACGCTGGTCGAGGCCCGCGTAGCGTCGAACGATTCCACCGACACCGACTTGATGGTCGGCGTGGCCTTCACGTTGAGGTCGCGGATCACCTTGGCGCCGTCGTTTTGTTCCCGGTCGAGGTTCTTGGCGAACTCACCGGTGCTGAGCGGTCCGAGCAGCGACTTCATGTCGCCGACGTTCACGGAGTTCATCGTGCTGACGAGTTTGAGGGTGAACTCGCTCGAGGCGGTCTTCGCGTCGTCGAACGCGGCAAGCCGCTGCTGATCGCGGTGATACGCCCAACCGAGGATGCCGGCTCCGGCCAGCGCCGCGACGACGAGCAGTGCAAGTACCACCCGGCCCACGGTCGCGCTGTTGATGGTGAAGGAGATCTCGCGTCCCCGCGAGGTTTTCTGCGGAGTGTCGGGGTCGGTGACTGCCTCGCCGGACGAGTCGGTCACGGCATCGTCTGTGGCATCGGCGATCGGCTGGGCAGAATCCTTCTGGCCGGCGGCTCGACGGGTGGACGCTTTTCGGGCCGCCTTCGTCCTCGGTGCGCGGACGATCTCGGAGTCCTGGGCACGCTCAACCGGATTCTGGGCACGCTCAACCGGATTCTGGGCACGCTCAACCGGATCCTGGGCACGCTCGACCGGATTCTGGGCACGCTCGACCGGATTCTGGGCACGCTCGTCGGTCGAGCTGTCGTCGGTGGTGTTCTCGGTGGTCATCGACAGTCCAATGTCTCGGCGGTGCAGGTCATCCCAGCGGGACGGTGCGTTCGTTCGGGTCGGCGCCCGGCGCCGGACCCGCGGTGTCGTCGCCCGGGGGGCGTGGCGCGTTGGCCGATCCCCGGATCTGCTGGTTCGGATCCTCGGTGACACAGTACAGATTGGTCGGAATGGTCGATTCGAGGATCTTGGTGGGCCGGATCGGGGTGACCGCGTAGTTGCAATACGGCCGGGGGAAGATCGCGGCCAACGCCCACCAGGCGCCGTCGTGGAACATGGCGCCGGCGGTGCCCGACGAGTCGCGGATCGACGGCAACAGGCTCGCGACGGTGGGTGCCCGCAACGCGCCCTGGCGCGCGATGTCGGCGAACTGCTTGAGTACGTCGCTCACCGGGTCGCGGATCTGTCCGAGGGATCCGGCCAGGCTGGTGAACTGGGCGGGTCCCCTACCGAGCAGCGTCCGTATCTCCGCGTCGGCGGCCACCGCGGCGTTCACGATCGTGCTGCCCGCGGCCACCGTGGTGCCGAGGTCGGGTTGGATGTCGGCGGTGGTGGCCAGGATCGTGCCGGTCTGCGAGATCAGTTTGGTGGTCTGCGGCAGCACCCGGTACAGGTCGGCGAAGATCGCGCCGCCGGCGTTGAACAGTGCGTGCAGATCGTTGGTGCCGGTGTCGGACACCAGGGCGACGTCGAGGTTGGCGACGATGTCGCGCAGTTTCGTGGGATCGATCTGGTCGATCACGTCGAGCGAGGACTCCAGCAACGCGGGAAACGGTGCGGTGACGTGTGTTTGGTTGACCGAGATGGTGTCGCCGTCGTGAAAGTACGGTCCGTCGGCGGTGGGGGGCACGAAGTCGACGTACTGTTCGCCGGCGGCCGACAGGCTGAGCGCCGACACCACCGCATTGCGGTTGATCTCGACGTTGTCGTCGATCGATACACGTACCCGCACCGATGTCGGCTGCACCGCGATCTCCTCGACGTCCCCGACGCGCGCGCCGCGCAGGGTGACCGGCGAGGCCTGCTGCAGGCCACCGGATCTGGGGAAGTCGATGGTGAGCTGATAGGTGCCCTGCAGGGGCCGCCACCCCAGTGAGCCGAAGGCCAGGTAGGCCAGTCCCACCAGCATCACGGCCACCAGCGCGATGTTGCCGAGCAGAATCGAGTGCTTACGCAGCCAGCCGCTCATCCGCAGCACCCCTTGGTCGCGGTGAGCTGGGCGAGGATTCGGGTGAGCGTCTGTTGCAGCGACTGGGCGCCCTCGTCCACGTCGGCCAACTCGGGCAGCCTGCTGGCGTTGTCGAAGCCGAATCCGGTGGTCAGCCAGTACAGCTTCGACGACAGCGCAACCGAATTGCCCTGCGCCGAGTGCGCCCACTTGGGCGCGAGGACGGCCAGCCGGTCCGACAACGTACCCAGTGTGGGGGCACCCGCGCGCAGCGCCTCGGCCACCGTACGCAGATGCCCGATCAGGTCGATGACGTTCTCGGTGTTGCCCGCGAGAAAGTCATTGGTGGCCGCGGTCACCGTGTTGGTCTTGTCGACGGTGGTCAGGATGAGTCCGATCTGGCTGTTGACGGCGTCGATCGCCGGTGCGAGCTTGTTGATCGACGCCATGATCTGTGCGCGCCCGGCATACAACTGGCCGGTGAGCACCCGCGTGTTGGCCAGCGCCGTGTCGACTTCGGCGGCGTTGCGGTTCAGTTTGGTAATCGCGGTGGTGAATCCGGAGATCGCCCCCGACAGGTCGGCGGGGGTGTCGGGACCCGCCGACACCGCGGCCGAGAGCTCGGTGATGATCTGCTGCGCGGAGCCCAGTGTGCCGCCGTCGGTCACCGCCGCCAGGCTCACCAGCAGGTCCTCCACCGTGGCGGCCGCAGAGGTGGGGCCGGTCAGGGTCCCGCCGTCGGCGAGGTAGGTGGTGGAGGCGGGCGTCGGGGGCAGCAGCGCGACGAACACGTCACCGAGCGGGGTGGCCTGACGCAATTCGGCGCCGGTGCCCACCGGCACCTTCGCGTTCTTGCTGACCTTCATCGTCACCACGGCCCGGTAGTTCTCGGCGCGCAGGTCGGTGACCTCGCCGACGTTGGTGCCGTTGAGTTTCACCTTGGCCCGCGACGGGAGATTGAGCGCATTGGCGAAGGTGGCGGTCAGGGTGATGCGATCGCCGATATTTCCCGGGGCGGGCAATGGTATCTGTTCGACGGTCAGGCCGGGCAGCGAACCGCAACCGGACACCCCGATCACGATGGTCACCAACATGGTGAGCAGTGTCGGCACCCGCCACCTGCGGCTGTGGATTCGGCGGACGACGCTCATCGGCTCAGCTCCAACAATCCGGAGAAGACTCCCAGATCCGGTCCGAAATCCTTCAATTGCCCGGTGCGGCAGCCGTTCTTCTGAAGATTGATGGCCTGGCAGAAGGTGTTGAGCGCTTCACCGTCGATCAGGGATTTGTCCACCAGCGCCTGAACCCGCCAGGCTCCCTGCTCCACCGACACCGAGTTGGCGAGGTTCTGGAACAGCAACGGTCCGAGATCGATGGTCTCCACCACCTGTCGCGAGTAGTCGCTCAGATTCTCGGCGAGCGCGGCGAGTTGCTGGGTCGAGGTGCTGATGGTGCCGGAGTTGGTGCGCAGGAAATCCGTGGTGTTGGTGAGGGTTTGGTTGAGGTCGGCGAGTGTCGCGACGAGTCCGGGGGCCTGTCGTCCGAGTACGGTGGCCACCGAGTTCACCGACGACGAGAACTCCTTCATCTTGGGATAGTTGGTCACCAGCGTCGCGGTGAGGCTCTGCATGGTCTTGATGATGTCGACGATCGCATCACCGTTGCCCGAGACCACCTGCGAGGCGTCGCCGAGTTGGTTGATCGCCAGGCGCAGCCGGTCACCGTTGCCGCTGGTGATGCCCGAGGTGATGTCCACCATGTCGGCGATGGGGCCCTCGCCCGGCTGTTCGGAGCGTAGCGAATTCACCAGGCCGTCAACCGCATCGAAGAGTTGGTCGATCGACACCGGGGCTTTTCCCTCGTTGCGGAGCACCGCGTTGTCGGCGAGCTTGGGTCCGCCGGAGTAGGTGGGCGTGAGTTCGATGTGGCGGGTGGTGACCACCGATGTGTTCACGATGGCCGCGGTGGCATCGGCCGGGATCGGGACGTCCTTGTCGACGGTGAACCGCACCTTCACCCGGTTGCCTTGCTGCTGCACGGAGGTGACGCGGCCCACGGGCATCCCGAGGACCGAGACGTCGTTGCTCTCATAGAGTCCGGCCACGTTCGGGAAATATGCGGTCACCTCGATCGCCGAGCCGAACGCCGCCTTCCAACTCGCCGGGATCAGGGAGCAGCCCGACAGCAGCGACACCGCGAGCAGTGTGACGCCCAGGAAGATGATCGGCCGCCTCCGGCCGCGGACTCCCCCGTGCCCGCGCGCACGGACGATGTCGGTCAGCATCCGTCCACCACCCGTGCAAGACACAGCCAGTTATCGGGAAACAGCCCCCACGGGAGATAGCTGGTCGCGTACGGACCGCTACCGAGGATGTTGTTGGTCAGGCGCGCGCTGACCGGCAGGATCTGCAGGAGCTTGCGGAGGTTGTCGCGGTTCTTCTGCAACCCCTGACTGATCGTGTTGAGGTTCATCAGTATCGGAGCAAAGGTGTTGCGGTTCTCGGCCGCCACCGCGCGTGCCTGTTCGGTGAGGGAGGCGATGCCGTCGAGCATTCTGGTCACCAGGGCCTCACGCGCGATGATCTTGTCGGCGAGTTGACGGCCCTGACCGACGATGAGCGACAGTTGCGTCTGGGAGTCGTCGACCACTGCGGTCACCGACTTGGTGTCGGCGAGAAGCTGGGTGATCTGGTCACGTCGATCGGTGATGATCTGCGACATCTGTGTCAGTGAGTCGATGGTGGGCTTCGCGATGGCCGGCGCGCCGGCCAGCTGCTGATTCAGCGTCCGGATGCTCTGCGCGAGATCCTCGTCGTTGACGCCCGCGATCACCGGGGTGCCCTTCTCGAGCGTTTTCTGCAGGTCGTAGGGCACGCTTGTCCGCACGATCCGGCCGTCGGGTGCCGGTTGTGGCGAATCACCTTGGCGCACATCGATGTAGCGCTGCCCGAGCAGGGTGGACAGCTTGATCTCCGCCGAACCGTTCGAGGTGACGTTCACGTCGCGATCGACCTTCATCGTGATCGTGACGTGGTTCCCGTCGAGTTGGGTGTCGCTGACCTCGCCGACGTCGATTCCCGCAACCCGCACCTTGTCGCCCGGCCGGATGCCTCCCGCCTGGGCGAACTCGGCCACGTAGGTTTTCTTGCCGAGATGGGCGCCGGCGATACCGGAGACGCCGACGAGCACCACGACGATCACCACGGCGCCGGCGACGCCGAGCCATGCCCGGCGGTGGGCGGAATAGCTGCGTCGTATCCGGCTCATCGGCACACATCCGAGAATCGGGTCCCGCCGATCTTGTTGATCAGTCCGGGCGGGAACAGCACGTTGCCGAACGAGATGTCGAGATCGCAGAAATAGATGTTGAGGTAGGCGCCGTCCTGCATCGTCTTGGGCAGCAGCGCGAGGAAGCCGGGCAGAATCCGGGCCGTCTGATCGAGTTTGGCTCCGTTCGCGATGAGCTCGTTGGTGGCCACCTGCGTGTTGTTCGACGCGGCCACGAGGTCGGTGCGGCTGCGCGTGAGAACGTCGGCGAAGCCGGCCGCGGTCTGGCCGACCTGGGTGACCGCACGTCCGAAGGCTGCCGAATTGGCGTTGAGATTCTCGATCAGAGTGCTGACACTCGCGATGACGGTTCCCACCTGATCGCCCTGCAGCGCGAGATCGCGCATCACGCCGCTGAGGTTGTTGATGATCGCCCCGATCACCGCGTCCCGGTCGGACATGTCGGCGGCGAGGCGACCGACCTCGGCGACCGTGGTGCTCAACGAGACCGAGTTGCCTTGGAATGCCTGCAACAACCCGTTCGACAGTGAATTGACCTGCTCGGGTTTGAGCGTGTCGAACACCGGCTGGAAACCGGCCAACAGCTTGGTCACGTCGAACGAATCCTCGGCGGGCACCTTGAGCGTCGATCCGGCGGGTAGCGGGGCACCCTCGGCGCCGGGCTGCAGGGACAGCTCGAGATAGCGCTGTCCGATGAGGTTCTGATACCGGATGGACGCCTTGGTGGTGGTCAACATCGGCTGTGAATCGCTGACGTCGAACACGACGCGGGCGCGGCCCGAGTCGAGATCGATGCTCGACACACGACCCACCCGGACCCCCGCCATCCGCACGTCGTCACCGGTGTGCAGTCCCGACGCGTCGGTGAAGTAGGTCGTGTAACCGTGGGTCTTTCCGGGCACGGATCGTTCCAGCGTGGAGTAGATGATGTAGGTGAGCAACAGCGCCACGACCGTGAACAGTGCGAAGCCGATCAGCGGTTTGCGAATCGAGGAATTCCCGACGCTCATCGTCCACCCCCCTGTGGTGTGGCGCCCGGTGCCGTACCTGACGCGGTGGTGACCGACGCCGCCTGGACGAGGGGACCCAGCATCAACGTGTCGGCGGCGTTGGGCGCCCGGTTGAGCGCGGTGCGCAACGTGTGCTCGTCGGTGCCGGTGGTGACCATCCCGGCCGGGGAGACGCCGCGCATCGGAGACGGATAGATCATCAGGGGCCCTGAACTCGTGGGTCCGGTGCCGGTTCCCGGTCCCACACAGCCCGGACCACGCAGCTGACCGTAGGGCCCTCCGTTGTACACCGGACAGTTCTGCCTCGTGTAGCGATTGAACGCACCGAAACTCAGGCCCAGATTCAGTTGCACGTGTCCGTTGGTGCCGGTGAACACCGTGATCGCCTTGCCCGCGAGGGTCGACAACGCGGTCAACGCCTGCGGCAGCGCATCGGGCTCGAGGACGGCCGCGCCGAGCGTGGTGTTCAGGTCGGGCACGATGCGCTTACCGACGTCACCGTTGCGCGCGAACAGGGTCTGCGCCTGATCGGTGATGTCCTGGGCCGCGACGAGCAGCGCGGTGATGTCGCGTTGACGCTGCGCGATGGTCATCGCGGGGATCACGCTGCGCCCCAGGGTATCCAGGAGCGCAGGGGTGGACTGGGCGAGTCCCTGGACCGAACGGTTGAAGTTGCCGAAACCTCCGGGGTCCCCCGGCGGGAACTTCGCGTTGATCGACTCGAAGTAGTTGTTCAGCAGTGGCACAAAGGTTCCGAAGACCGCACCACCGCCGCGCAGGGCGTCAGCCAGCGTGCCGAGCACGTCGGCGAGTTGCTCGGGCGGTACCGCCTGCAGCAGGGTGCGCAATTCGTTCTGCGCGTCCTGCAATCTGATGGTGGCCAGTGTCTGATCGGCCGGGATGGTGGCGCCGGCCGTCAGGCGCGCCGACGCGGGCTGCGCGGGCTGCACCAGTTCGACCGAGTTCACCCCGAACAGGTTCGACGGCACCGTCCGCGCCGTGACATTGGCCGGAATCCCCGACGCCTGGGCCGGCGCGATGTCGATGTCGACGAGTTTGAGCTGTACACCGCCGCGCCCGATGTCGTCGGAGAGCCGGATCGCTTTCACCTCACCGACGATCAGGCCGTTGTAGCGGACGTCGGCGGCATCGACCAGCCCGTCACCGATGTCCGAGAGTGACGCGGTGACGGGCACGGTGGAGGTGAACGCGCCCTGGTAACGCATGAACAACAGCACGAACACCGCAGCGAGGACCACCAGGAACACCAGTCCACGCAGCACGTAGGTCGTCAACGACGGGTCGCGTCCACCCGTGGCGATGTTCATCGCGGCCCCCTCATCCCGAGATCCTCACTCCGGACGACAGCCCCCAGAAGACCAGTGTCATCACGAGATTGGCGAACACGATGACGATGATCGCCAACCGGATGGCGTGGCCCGCGGCCACCCCGACGCCTTCGGGTCCGCCCGAGGCGAAGTAGCCGTAGTAGCACTGGACGAACGTGGTCAGCAGTACGAACACGATCACCTTGATGAAGGAGAACACGACGTCCTGCGACCTGATGAAGGAGTCGAAGTACGCCAGATAGTTGCCCGCACCCTGTCCGCTCTGCAGTTGGAACATCACCTGACAGGCGATGTAGTTGGCGGCCAGCGACACCGAGTAGAGCGGGACGATCGCGAGCACCGCCGCCGACATGCGGGTGGTCACCAGGTACGGCAGCGGGCGGATCGCGATCGATTCCAGTGCGTCGATCTCCTCGCTGATCCGCATCGACCCGAGCTGCGCGGTGAATCGGCAGCCCGATTGCGCGGTGAACGCCGTTGCGGCGAGCAGAGGTCCGATCTCGCGGGTGGTGGCGAAGGCCGACAAGCCGCCGGTCACCGGGGACATGCCGAGCAGGTTCAGTGCGGTGTATCCCTCGATGCCCACCGTGGCACCGCCCATGATGCCGAGGATCACCATCACCCCGACGGTGCCGCCGCCCACGATGATGGCGCCGTTGCCCCACGCCACGTCGGAGAGCAGCCGCCACACCTCCTTGCGGTAGTGCGTGAACGCAAGCGGCACCGCGCCGATGGAGCGCACCAGAAAGGTGATCAGATGCCCGATGCCTGCCACACCGTCGCGCGGTGCCCGGTAGACGACCTTGGCGGCCGCCAACGGGCGCAGGATCGGCGGCGTGTACCGCGACGCGGCCATGCTCACACCACCTTCGCCGGGACGAGGATCGCGAAGAGCTGGGTGAGCACCACATTGACCGTGAACAGCAAGAGCACGGAGTTCACCACCGCCGCGTTCACCGAATTGGCCACGCCCGCGGGTCCGCCCTTCGTCGACAGCCCCCGGTCACAGGCGACGATCGCCACGATCGCGCCGAAGATGACGGATTTGATCAGCGCGAACGAGAGGTCGGCGACCGACGCGAACGACGCGAATGTTCCGGTGTAGCTGCCCGGGGTGCCGCCCTGGAAGTAGACGTTGAAGACGTAGCCGGTGATGAATCCGACGAAGCAGACGAATCCGCACAGCAGAAAACTCACGACCATGGTGGCCAGCAGCCGCGGCGAGATGAGGCGTTCGATCGGATTGACACCCATCACCCGCATCGCGTCGATCTCGTCGCGGATGGTGCGCGAGCCCAGGTCGGCGGCGATCGCCGACCCGACCGCTCCCGCCAGCAACAAGGAGGTGACCAGCGGCGCGCCCTGCCGGATCACACCGAGGCCGGTGGCCGCACCGGCGAAGGAGGTGGCGCCGATCTGGCCGGCGATGTTGCTGACCTGGATGGACACGATCACCCCGATGGGGATGGCCACCAGCAGCGTGGGAAACACCGAGGTGCTCGCCATGAACGCGCACTGACGGATGAACTCGCCGAACGGAAACCGCCGCCGCGCGATGTCCACCACCAGGGTGCGGAACACCTCCACGAACATGCCGAGTTGGCGGCCGAAGGTGTCGAAGGACGCGACGATGTGATCGTCGAACCAGGCGACCACACCGTTGCGGCGCGACGGTCGGCCCGCGGCCACGTCGCGGGTCGCCGTATCGGCACTCACCGCTCGACCTCGCTCATCACAAACCCCCGACAGTTTCGACAGCCGTCACGTCACGCGTGACGCGGACACCCAGCGACCGACCTCCTCGTCAACTCCGGCGCGAATCTACTGCGCGGTAATATACATCTCTTCACGACCCCATTTGTGCGACGGGTCACACTCGGGCGGGTCTGCGCCTCCCCCCGTTGCCGCTTACCGTGGGAGTGGTGACCGAACCGACGCGTGGTCCCGAGTCCGTCGTCAGCGTTTCCGGCGAGGACGGTGTCACGATAACTGGGTCGACCGACCAAAGTGGCGCGAACCGCCGCACCGGACCCGAGGCAACACCGTTTTCCCCACCCCGCCGCATCTCGGAGTTACGGGTGTGGGCGCCCGAGGCGGTTGCCGTGCGGATCGTCACCGATTCGGCCGACGGCCCGCAGACACCGATGCTGCCCGATCCCGACGCCGAGGGCTGGTGGATGGCAGACCCGACGTGCGCGGACGATCGCGACGACGCCGCCGGGCGTCGCTATGGATTCCGCCTCGACAAGCCCGACACCGACAGGGCGTCCGGCAACCACGAGTCCGATGCGAACACCTCCGGTACGTCCGTCACCACCACGAAGACGCTGCCCGACCCGCGTACGGTCCGCCAACCCGACGGCGTGCACGAACTCTCCGCGCTTTACCGTGTCGACGAGGCCATGTGGACCGACACGCAGTGGCGGGGACGCCCGGTGCACGGCGCGGTGATCTACGAAATGCATGTCGGCACCTTCACGTCCGGCGGCACCCTGCTCACCGCCATCGAGCGTCTCGACGACCTCGTGGATCTCGGTGTCGACTTCGTGGAACTCATGCCGCTCAACGCCTTCAACGGGGTCTACAACTGGGGGTACGACGGGGTCGACTGGTATGCGGTACACGAGGCCTACGGCGGACCCGACGCCCTGGTGAGATTTGTCGACGCGTGCCACGCCCGCGGGCTGGGCGTGGTGCTCGACGTCGTGTACAACCATCTGGGGCCGTCGGGCAACTACCTGCCCGATTTCGGTCCGTATCTCAGCGCCGCCGATACGGGCTGGGGCAACGGCATCAACTTGTCGGGACCCGATTCCGACGCCGTGCGGAGCTACATTCTCGAGAACGCGTTGCGTTGGTTCGCCGAGTTTCACATCGACGCGTTACGGCTCGACGCGGTGCACGCGCTGGTGGACCATCGGGCGGTCCCGATCCTCGAGGCCTTGGCGATCGCCACCGACGCCCTGTCGGCGCAGCTGGGTAGGCCGCTGTCGCTGATCGCCGAAAGCGATCTCAACGATCCGCGACTCATCGTCAGCCGCGACGTCGGTGGCTACGGCCTCACCGCGCAGTGGGACGACGACATCCATCACGCGATCCACACGGTGGTATCCGGCGAAACGCAGGGCTACTACCGGGACTTCGGGAGCTTGGCTGCGCTGGCGAAAGTATTGCGCGGCGGTTTTTTTCACGACGGAACCTACTCGTCGTTCCGACGCCGCCACCACGGCAGGCCGATCCCGACGAACCTGGTGGATGCCACCTCGCTGGTGGCCTACACGTGCAATCACGATCAGATCGGCAACCGCGCCATCGGCGACCGGCCCAGCGCCTATCTCTCGGGTGGTCAGCTGGCGATCAAGGCTGCACTGGTGCTGCTCTCACCGTTCACCCCGATGCTGTTCATGGGCGAGGAATGGGGCGCCTCGACACCCTTCGCGTTCTTCACGTCCCATCCCGAACCCGAACTGGCCGAAGCGGTTCGGACGGGGCGACGCTCCGAGTTCGCCGCACACGGATGGAACACCGAGGAGATCCCCGACCCGCAGGATCGGCAGACCTTCATCGATTCACGGCTCGACTGGGACGAACGTGGGGCACCCGATCATGCCCGAGTCCTGGACTTCTACCGGGCCTTGATCGCACTTCGCAAGGCCCACAAGGATTTCACGGACTCGACGTTCGCCGGCGTGTCGGTCGAGTACGACGAGACGGCGGGTTGGTTCGCGATGCATCGCGGCGACTGGACAGTGGTGTGCGTACTCGGATCCGATCCCGTCGACGTCCCGCTGGCGGTGAGCCCGATTCTGAGCTGGGCCGAACCCGAGATCACCGGCGGGGGCCTCCGCAGTCCCGGACACAACGTCGTCGTCGGCACCCGAACATAGAACACTTCCGCGTCGAGCGTGCCCACATCCGCGTCGAGCGTGCCCAGATCCCTGTCGAGCGTGCCCACATCCCTGTCGAGCGTGCCCAGATCCGCGTCGAGCGTGCCCTCCGCCGCGGCACGGCAGACCGCGAACCTCAGGTGAGGTAGCGGTAGGCCGGCGAGCCGGGTTCGAGGCGCTCGCAGTGCAACCGGGAATGCGCCATCCGATCCATCAGCTCGGCCAGCCCCTCGGGTGCGCCGAGTTGCACGCCCACCAGGGCCGCCCCGGTCTCGCGGTTGTTGCGTTTGACGTACTCGAACAGGGTGATGTCGTCGTCGGGGCCGAGGACCTCGTCGAGGAAACGACGCAGCGCGCCCGGCTCCTGCGGGAAATCCACCAGGAAGTAGTGCTTGAGCCCCTGATGCACGAGTGACCGCTCGATGATCTCCCCATAGCGGGAGACGTCGTTGTTGCCACCGGACACCAGACACACCACGTCGGCGTCCGACGGGATCTGCAGGCGCGCCAGCGCGGTCACCGCCAGCGCACCGGCGGGCTCGGCGATGATGCCCTCGTTCTGGTAGAGGTCGAGCATCGTCGAGCAGATCGCACCCTCGTCGACGTGCATGATCCGGGTCGATCCGGGAGGTGGCGTGAATGGTTCGTCGGGCAGCACGGGTGCCGCCGTCCCGCCCGCCGCGGCGAACTCACGCACCACCGGATGGTCGGTGACGCTCGCCCGCATCTCGGCCATCACCCCGTAGCCGAGGGCACCGATCCGTTTCACGGCGGCCCCGTCGACGAAGGGGTCGATCGAATCGAGTGTCACCGGACCGCCGGCGACGAGCGCCGCCGACAGCGACACCGCACCGGTCGGTTCCACACCCACGATCGCCACCGATTCCGAACGGGCACGCAGGTACGTCGCGATCCCGGCCAGGCAGCCACCGCCGCCCACGGGTACCACCACCACGTCGGGCACCCGACCGAGTTGCTGGACCATCTCGAACGCAATGGTGCCCTGACCTGCGGCGGTGCGCGGATCGTCGAAGGCGTGAATCCACGCCGCGCCCGTACGCATCACGTCGTCCTGCGCCGCCGCCGCCGCCGCGTCGTAGGTGTCGCCCACCGCGATCAGCTCGACGAAATCGCCCCCGTGCCAACGGATTCGGTCACGCTTCTGCTTCGGTGTGGTGGTCGGCACGTAGATCCGGCCGGGTACCTGCATCACGCGGCACGCGTAGGCGACACCCTGCGCATGATTGCCGGCGCTCGCGGCCACCACCCCCACCGCGAGCTCCTCGGCGGACAGTTGGGCCATGACGTTGTAGGCGCCCCGGATCTTGTACGACCGAACCGTTTGCAGATCCTCACGCTTGAGGTGCACGCGCGCCCCGACGTCACGCGACAGGCGTGGACACGCCTCGAGTGGGGTACGCGCGACCGCCGACTGGATCCGCGTCGCCGCACTCTCGATCGCGTCGGCAGATAGCGCGGACTCCGGGGGGATCGCACCCCGCTGATGGTCGGTGACGTGCTGCGTACTCACGCCCTCCATGCTCTCACCCCGCGAAGAGCCACGAGCGGTGGGCCGACCGACGTAGGATCGGTTTCGGTCCACCTCATCAGCCGCCGCAATCGTCGGGCACTCCGCGTCGAACAGCCGGAGCCGGATCTGCCCGGTGCGCGGCACCCGAACCGCAGGAGGTCGGCATGCCCCGACGTCTCTCCCGTCTCGTCTCCCTCGCCGCAGCCCTGGGCACCGCCGCCGCGTCATGTCTGATTGCCACCGCCACCGCCGGACCGGCCGCAGCGGCCCCGGTCTGCGCCGGCGGCGGCGCACCGGCCCGGCTGGTCGGTACGGTGCCCGGCGCCGCCCTCGAAGGCCTCACCGTCGATGCGGCCGGCAGGCTCTACACCACCGACCTGGTGAGCGGCCGGGTGTTCCGCCTCGACTCGCCCGGCGGGCCCGCCGTCCCGATCGCGAAGGTGCCCAGCGGAGGTGCCGGCGCGCTGGCGTGGACACCGGACGGCACCCTGCTCGTCGGGTACGGCTCCGACCCACGGGTGTTTCTGGGCGATTCGATCCGCCCGGGTGCCATCGGCCGGCTCAACGTGAACACCCTGGCATTTCGCCCCTGGGTGTCAGGATTGTCGGCGGCCGACGGAATGGATGTGGCCGCGAACGGCGTCGTGTACGCCACCAACGACTTCGGCAACCTCATCGGGCGCATCTTCCCGAACGGGGTGAGCCAACCGGACTGGGGCCGGCTACCGAGCGCGAACGGAGCGGTACTCAATCGCGACGACAGCTTCCTCTATGTGTCACGGACATTCACCAACCCCGGCGTGAGCCGTATCTCCACGCGCAATCCGGGGTTCGTGCAGAGTCTGCTCAACCTCGGCGGACCCGACGCCCTCGCCGCACCCGACGGACTCACCCTCGATGCCGCCGACCGTCCGGTGGTGCCGTTCAACGCCGCCGGTGAGATCGTCCGCATCGACGCCCCCGGCCGCTACTGCGTGCTGGGGTCGGGACTGCCGCTCTCGAGTGTGGTGAGCTACGGCAGGGGCAACCGCGGCTTCTCCGCGGGTCGGCTGTTCCGCGCCGGATTCGACGGGCGGATCTATGAGATCCCGGGCGGGTTCTCGCCCGGCTCGGTGGCAGCGTTTCCGAAGTAGCGCTCCACCCACCACACCGACACCAATGCGGAGCCCGATGCCCAGGCGGTGATCTGGAGGTCTCGGGTCAGCACCAGCGTGACCAGTGCGGCGATGACACCCGCGGCGAGCGCGTGCAGCTTGTAGACGGGCCAGCTGATGCCTGCGACCTCGACAGTGCCGCCGCGTGCCGGGCGACTCGACGGTAGCCCGGACTCGGTCAGCACGCTCATCCTGCACTCCTCGGTCGATCTTCGCTTGATGCGACCCCGAGTGTAGCCCACTCCGGAACCAAATGTTCGGTAAGCCGAACTCTCGACGTGGTGTCGGCTGCAGGTCGAGTCCTCAGTTCTCGGGCCGGCGGCCCCGTCGGAGCGTCGCCAACAGTTCGTGGTACGGGCCCATGAGATAGGCGGTGTCGTAGGCGGCGAGCCGATGGTCGCGCCGCGGCTGCATGACGGCGCGCGCGCCGAGACCGCGCGCGATGGCGATCACCCGGGTCTGGGTGGACAACTCCGACAACCGCGTGCCGTCGAGCTCGCTGCCGGGATGCACGGACACCCCACCGACCATGAAGGACCGGCGGCCCACCGAGAACGTGCCCAGAACCTGCAGTCCGAGGGCCGCGCCGATGAACCATGGCGCGGCGAGTTCGACGGTGGAGCGGACATTGGCGAAGCCGAACCGGCGTGCCACGGCCGCGCCCAGGGATTCGTCGAACACCCGCATCACCACGGGTACCCCGGGTTGGTCGGCCGAGCGGCGCCAGCGGTCGCCAAGAATCTCACGCAGGATGATGCCGGTCTCGATGTTGACCATGTCGTTGTGGGTGAGCACCGCCACCGCGGCGGCCTTCTCGATTCGCGCGTCGTGCAGCGTCTCGGCGAGGGTGGCGTCACCGAACACCACCGGCACCCCGAGTTCTGCGGCGGCGGCCAGGAACCGGTTGTTCTCGTCGTGTTCGATCACCACCACGTCGTGCCCGAGAGCTTTGAGTTCGCGGGCCACCCGGATGCCGAACGAGCCCAGCCCCACCACCACGATGTGGTCGGTCATGTCGCGCGCGCGGCGACGCCCGGCCGAATGCTCGATGCGACGCGAGAGCAGCAGATCGGCGATGAACGCGACCAGAATGGCCGTTGTGGTCACCCCGGCGAACATCAGGACGATGGAGAACAACCGCAACCAGATGGGCTGACCGACGAAACTGAAGTCGCCGTACCCGACCGTCGCGATCGTCTCCGACGAGAAGTACAACGCGTCGACGAAACCCATGCCCGGCTTGTTGTAGGTGAACCGCAGCAGAACGGTGGCCGCGATCAGCAAGGTGATCAGCGCGCCGAGCGCGCGGAACAGGTTGGGGTTGACGTCCTCACGAAATGCGTGCAGCGCTCCGACGAACCGCAGCACCGGGTGCCGGCGGGCTCGCTGATGTCGCGGCGGGTGCCATACCTTGACTCCTTGCGCCCGCAAGCGGTCCGGCGTGGCGATCATCGCGACGAAGTCGTTCTCGGACACCTGAAGCGCGCGACTCGGGCAGGCGATGACGGCGTCGTCACCACCGCCGTCGACATCGCGGATGACCGCCACCGGCGCGAGGTCACCGTAGAGTTCGGCCAGCGTGCCGTCGGCAGGTGCCCGGGCCTCCGAGATCACGAACTCGGTGTCGGCCACGGTGATCGAGTGTGTGGTGCGGCCGAGGAGCGCCTCGACCAGCAGCGGCGCGGTAAGCGCCGCCACGTCGAGGATCGCGCCGGGACCATTACCCAGCGCCACCGCTTCGTGTAGGACCTCGTTGCTCAGATGCGCCACCACCCGGACATCGGGATTGTGCTGGCGCGCCAGCAGGGCGATCTCCAGATTGACGGCGTCGTCGGTACCGGCGCACACCACCGCCGATGCGGACGCAATCCCGGCCTCGATCAGCGTCCCCGGCGACGTCAAGATCACGACGGTGGCGTCGGCGCTGCGCAGTTCTTCGCTGATCCGCACACTCAACGCGTCATCGCCGTGAACGATGATGTGACCGGGCATTGCAGGAGCGTACTCGCCGGACACGCCGACCCGCCCGTTATGTGCGTGTTCGTCGGGGGCCGGTCAGCTCAGGCAGCTCGGTCCCAGCAACGCTTTGAGATCACCCATGAGCGCCGAACTCGGTGTGACGCGCAGGGATTCGGTGAGTTTGAGCAGGGTCGACCGCTCGTCGCTGACCAGGGTGACGTGCACGTCGGCCGGACCGGGATGGCGGCTGAGGACCTGTTTGAGCGCCTGCACACGGTCGGGTGTGCACGCCCGGGCGGCCAGCGTCAGCGCCACCGGCTTGGTGGCACCGGCAGACGCGAGGTCGGGAACGGCGAGATCGTTCGCGCTGATCATCATCGAGTCGTCGCGCTGATTGACCCGCGCCTTCACCAACACGATGTTGTCGGCGACGATGTCCATCCCGTAGGTCTGGAAGGCACGCGGGAAGAAGTAGACCTCCACCCCGCCGACCATGTCCTCGAGGGTGACCGCCGCCCATGGCTCGCCCTTCTTGTTCACCCGGCGGGTGACCGACGAGATGATCCCGCCGATGGTGATCTGCGCACCGTCGGGCACGTTGCCCTCGAGTAGCTGGGTGATGGAGGTGTCGGTGTGCGCGGCGATGGCATGCTCGACACCGGCCAGCGGATGCCCGGACACGTAGAGCCCCAACATCTCTCGTTCGAGCGCCAGTTTGTGTTTGGTGTCCCACTCCTGGTCGGGCACCTTGACCGCGAACACCTCCGCCATGGTGTCGTCGGCACCGCCGGCGTCACCGAAGAGATCGAACTGGCCGATCGCCTCGGCCTTCTTGGTGCCCAGTACCGACTCCACGGCCTCGCCGTGCACCAGGAACAGACCCTTGCGGGGGTGGCTCAGCGAATCGAACGCGCCCGCCTTGATGAGCGATTCGGTCACCTTCTTGTTGCATGCGGTGACGTCGACCTTGCCCAGATAGTCGGAGAAGCTGGTGAACTTTCCCTTGTCCTCGCGCGCGGCGAGGATCGAGGACACCACACCCGCGCCGACGTTACGGATCGCGGCGAGACCGAACCGGATGTCGGCGCCCACGGCGGCGAAGTTGCGCTGCGACTCGTTGACGTCGGGCGGCAACACCGTGATACCCAGCTTGCGACAGTCGGCGAGATAGATTGCCGCCTTGTCCTTGTCGTCGCCGACCGAGGTGAGCAGTCCGGCCATGTATTCGGCCGGATAGTTCGCCTTGAGGTAGGCGGTCCAGAACGACACCAGACCGTATCCGGCGGCGTGCGACTTGTTGAACGCGTACCCGGCGAACGGCAGCACCGTATCCCACAGCGCGGTGATCGCCGCCTGCGAGAACCCGTTGGTGCGCATCCCCTCGGCGAAACCGTCGTAGGCGGCGTCGAGGATCTCCTTCTTCTTCTTGCCCATCGCGCGCCGGAGCAGGTCGGCCTGTCCGAGTGAGTACCCGGCGACCTTCTGCGCGATCTGCATGATCTGCTCTTGGTAGACGATCAGGCCGTAGGTCTCGGCGAGAATGTCCTTGAGCGGCTCTTCGAGTTCGGGATGGATCGGCTTGATCTGCTGCAGACCGTTCTTACGCTTGGCGTAATCGGTGTGCGCGTTCACCCCCATCGGACCGGGCCGGTACAGCGCGAGGACCGCGACGATGTCCTCGAAACCGGTGGGCTGCATCATCTTCAGCAGTTCCCGCATCGCCGCCCCGTCGAGCTGGAAGACGCCGAGGGTGTCGCCCTTGGCCAGTAGTTCGTAGGTCTTGGGGTCTTCGAGCGGGAGGGTGTCGAGATCGAGGTCGATGCCGCGGTTGTTCTTGATGTTCTCGATCGCGTCACCGATGACGGTGAGGTTGCGCAGCCCGAGGAAGTCCATCTTCAGCAGGCCGATGGCCTCGCACGACGGATAATCCCAGCCGGTGATGATGGCACCGTCCTGGGCGCGCTTCCACACCGGGATGGCGTCGGTGAGCGGTTCGGACGACATGATCACCGCGCACGCGTGCACACCCGCGTTGCGGATCAGCCCCTCGAGCCCGAGCGCGGTGTCGTAGATGCGCTTGACATCCGGATCGGTCTCGATGAGTGCACGGACCTCGGCGGCCTCCGAATACCGCTCATGCTCGGGGTCGGTGATTCCCGACACCGAGATGTCCTTGGCCATGATCGGCGGTGGCAGTGCCTTGGTGATCTTGTCGGCGATGGCGAAGCCCGGCTGACCGAACTGCACGCGCGCCGAATCCTTGATGGCTGCCTTGGTCTTGATGGTGCCGAAGGTGATGACCTGCGCCACCTTGTCGCTACCCCACCGCTGGGTTGCGTAGCGCACCATGTCGCCGCGACGACGGTCGTCGAAGTCGATGTCGATGTCGGGCATCGACACACGTTCGGGGTTGAGGAATCGCTCGAACAGCAAACCGTGCGGAATCGGGTCGATGTTGGTGATGCCCAGCGCCCACGCCACGAGCGACCCGGCCGCCGAACCGCGACCCGGCCCGACGCGGATGCCGACTTCGTGCGCGTGCCGGATCAGGTCGCCCACCACCAGGAAGTACGCCGGGAACCCCATCTGGATGATGACGTCGAGTTCGTAGTTGGCGCGGCGCGCATACTCCTCGGGCACCGACTCGCCGACCGGCCCCTCGGTTCCGGTCTGTGCGGGGAAGCGCCGCTTGAGCCCGGCGGCGACCTCCTTGCGCAGCCACGTCTGCTGCGATTCCCCTTCGGGCACAGGGAAGACGGGCATCCGGTCGCGGTGAGTGAACACGTCGGCGTAACTCTGTACGCGCTCACCGATCTCCAGCGTGGTATCGCAGGCACCCGGCACCACCGAATCCCACTGTGCCCGCATCTCGTCGCCGGACTTCAGGTAGTAGCCGTCGCCGTCGAACTTGAATCGGGTGGGGTCCGAGAGCGTTTTGCCGGTCTGCACGCACAGCAGGGCCTCGTGCGCTGCGGCGTGCGCCTTGGTGACGTAGTGGCAGTCGTTGGTGACGATCGGTTTGATACCGAGTTTGCGGCCGATGTCGAGCAGACCGTCACGCACTCGCCGCTCGATCTCGAGGCCGTGCTCCATGAGTTCGAGGTAGAAGTTCTCCTTGCCGAAGATGTCCTGCCACTTGGCCGCGGCCTCGAGAGCCTCGCGCTCGTGTCCGAGCCGCAGTCGCGTCTGCACCTCGCCGGACGGACATCCCGTGGTGGCGATGATGCCCTCGGCGTACTCGGCGATCAGCTCGGCGTCCATGCGGGCCCACTTGCCGAGTTGCCCCTCGATCGAGGCGAGGGAGGAGAGCTTGAACAGGTTGCGCAGACCCGTCGCGTTCTCGGCGACCATGGTCATGTGGGTGTAGGCGCCGCTACCGGAGACGTCGTCGTCCTTCTGGTCGCGGGTACCCCACTGGATTCGTTTCGTCTCGAAGCGCGAGGCAGGCGCGATGTAGGCCTCGATGCCGATGATCGGGGTGATGTCGTTGGCCACGGCGGTGTTGTAGAACTCGCTGGCGCCGAACATGTTTCCGTGGTCGGTCATCCCGATCGCGGTCATTCCCAGACGCTTGGCCTCGGCGAACAGGGGCGCCACCTTGGCGGCGCCGTCGAGCATCGAGTACTCGGTGTGATTGTGCAGGTGAACGAACGATCCACTCGATGAACTGTGACCAATGCGCGAACTGTGACCGTTGCGCGAACTGTGATCGTTCACCGAGTTCTGTCCATCGGCCACCGCATGCTCTCCCGTCTCCCGCTTCCCGCGCACCGCGCAGGCTCTCAGTGTAGGTGCCCGCACCGACATCTCCCGCGGGGCAACGCCGGACAGGAGTTGTCCATCGGATCACTCGTGTCTCGTCCACCACACCAGGCTCCCCCCACACATCGGGCCTCGCACGCCCCGGCAGGGGTCGGGTCTACAGTGCGGCGAGGATCAGCACCACGATGATCACCGCGACGCCCACCAGTCCGACCAGCAGGGCGATCAGGCCCGCATTCGACGACCCGCTCACCGGTGTCGGCCCGGTGGGCGGCGGACCGTAGATCCCCGTCGGCCCCGAGGCACGTGGGGCCTGCGCCGCGGCCCGATCTGGTCCCGAGAACCGCGGCGGCGGTGCGTGAAACGGGCCGGGTGGCACGGAGTGCGCGATGGGACCGCTCGGCGCGGACGGGCCGGCTGCGGGCCGCGGTGACTGCGGGCGCGCTTCCGCGCCGGAACCGGGACGGTCACGGACGAAGCGCGGATTGACCGCGGTGGACCCCGACATTCCGCGCACCGCCATCGCGAGCGCGTCGGCGAACTCGCGGCAGTTCGCGAACCGATCCGGCGCCTGCTTCGACATCGCCTTGGCGATCACCGCGTCCACCACCTGGGTGACGGTGGCGACCTCGATGGACACGCGCGGCACCGGATCGTTCAGATGTGCCCGGATGACGTCGGAGGTGACGGTGTCGTCGAATGGGACATGCCCGGTGAACAGGTGGAAAGCCGTTGCGGCAAGCGAATACTGGTCGGTGCGCCCGTCGAGCGGGCCGCCCTGCAACTGCTCCGGGGAGGCATAGGAGAGGGTGGCGAGCACAGTGCCCGCACGGGTGAGCGGGTCCACCTCGTCGGTTGCCTTGGCGACGCCGAAGTCGGTGAGCAGGACGCGTTCGCCGACGTCTGTGGCGTCGTCGGAGTCCCGTGCCAGCAGGATGTTGGCCGGTTTGATGTCGCGGTGCAGCAGTCCGCGGCGGTGGGCGTGATCGAGCGCCTTGGCCACCTCGGAGACGATGTGGGTCACCCGGCGTGGATCGAGTCCGCCGCCATCGCCGACCTCGGCGAGTTCTCGCGCGCAGTCGGTGCCGGGAACGTATTGCATCGCGATCCACAGCACGTCGTCGACGTCGTCGCCGATGCGCACCCGGTCGCGCCCGCGGTTGTACACGGTCACGATGGCCGGATGGTCGAGTGTGGCGGCCACTTCGGCCTCACGCAGGAAACGACGCGCGAACTGTTCGCGCACCGCGCGGTCGGAGGTGAGGATCTTCAGTGCGTCCGATCGCGGTAACTCGGGATGGCGGGCGAGAAACACCGCGCCCATGCCACCGCTGCCGAGTTCGCGCTCGATGCGGTACCCGGCCACATACGATCCCGGTTCCAGCACTTGTTTTCTCCCTCCGACCACCCGCACGCTACCGAGGCGCGCAGATCACGTCTCGCGCAGCACGTCGAGGGCGTGTTGCAGATCGGACGGGTAGGGGCTGGTGAACTCGACGCGACGACCGTCGGCCGGGTGTGCGAATGCCAGCGAACGAGCGTGCAGCCATTGCCGTTCGAGGCCGAGTCGGGCCGCGAGCACCGGGTCGGCGCCATAGGTGGCGTCGCCGCAGCACGGGTGGTGCAGCGCTGACAGATGCACCCTGATCTGGTGCGTGCGTCCGGTCTCCAGATGAATGTCGAGCAGCGACGCCGCGGCAAACATCTCGAGTGTGTCGTAGTGGGTGATGCTCGGCTTGCCGTTGGCGGTCACCGCGAACTTCCAGTCGCTGCCGCGGTGACGCCCGATCGCCGCGTCGATGGTGCCCGACGGCGGATCGAGATGACCCTGGACGAGCGCGTGGTAGCGCTTGTCCACCTCGCGGTCCCGGAACGCGCGTTTGAGCAGCGTGTACGCGTGCTCGGAGGCGGCCACCACCATGACACCCGAGGTACCGACGTCGAGTCGGGACACGATGCCCTGGCGTTCGGGCGCCCCCGACGTGGAGATGCGGAATCCGGCCGCCGCGAGTGCGCCCACGACCGTTGGCCCGCTCCAGCCCAGCGACGGGTGGGCGGCCACCCCGACGGGTTTGTCGACCACGATGATGTCGGAGTCGTGATAGATCACCGACAGGTTTTCCACCGGCGTCGGCTCCACCCGCAGGGGTTCGTCGGGTTCGGGCAGCAGCACGTCGAGCCAGGTGCCCGCGGCGAGCTTGTGCGACTTGCCGACGGCCACACCGTCGACACTCACCTCGCCGGCGTCGGCGAGTCCGGCCACCACGGTCCGGGACAGACCGAGGATTCGCGAGACCCCGGCGTCCAGGCGCATGCCGTCGAGCCCGTCGGGCACCGGCAGGGAGCGTGCCTCACGCATCGCCGGCCCCTTCGCCGGTTGTCGCCGCCGGCCGGCGAGCCGTACGCCGGGCCGCCCAGCCCGACCGTGTGCCGTCGTAGTCGAAACCCAGCAGCGAGAGCACCACCAGCAGGATCGCGCCGCACACCACCGCCGAGTCGGCGACGTTGAACACCGGCCACCACCCCACCGAGACGAAGTCGACGACGTGGCCGCGCAGCGGTGCGGGCGCGCGGAAGATGCGGTCGATGATGTTGCCGATGGCACCGCCGAGCACCAGACCGAGTCCGAGCACCCACCACCCCGACCGCAGCCTGCTGCTGAACCGGATGATCACCACCACCACCGCCAGCGCGATGAGGGTGAGAATCCACGTATAGCCCGACGCCATCGAGAACGCGGCACCGCTGTTGCGCACCAGACGCAGGGTGACGGCGTCGCCGATGATGTGGACCGGCTGCATCGGGTCCAGATGGGCCACGGCCAGCGATTTGGTGAGGATGTCGAGCGCGATCACGCATCCCGCGATGGCGACGAGGGTGCCGATCACCGCACCGGCCGACCTCAACCGCCCCGTCGACTCCGGGGCGTGCCCGGTGGGGTCGGTGTCGCCTGGTTCGCGGGGGCTGATGTCGTCCGAGGGGGTATTCACGATCGGCCTGGCTCCTTCATCCACCCCACCATCATCCCTGACCCGTGCAATACGCTGACTGCCGTGTCCGCTACCGCCACTCGTCGACGGCGAGCCACCGTGATGGGTGCGCTGGCCGTGGCGGCCCTCACCCTGGCGGGATGCGCCTCAAACCCGGGCCCCGGCGCATCGTCCTCCGCAGCGCCGGCGGGGTGCGCCACCGCGTCGACCTCCGGACAACCCGACGCGAAGCTGATCGCGATCCCGCCGGCCGCGGTGACGGTGACCGCCACCGGTGACCAGCCCCGTCGCCTTGCCGCCGGCACGCCCGACCTCGCCACGGCGCAGCCGGTCACCCTGAGCACCACGTCGTCGGTGGCGTCGGCGCAGACGACGACGTCACAGACCGTGCAGACGTCGATGACCGCCCGATTCGCCTGCACCGATCCGACCGACGTGGAGATGACGCTGGGGGCGGTGACCTCTCCCGATACGGCACTCGCCGGTTCGTTGGGGGCGGTTGCGGGGGCGCGCGCGGGTGTGGCGATCGCGCCCGGTCAGGTACCGATCTCGCTGCGCCTGATCCCGACGCAGGCGTCGGGCTCCGAGGCGCGCGCCGCGGTGGAGCAGTCGCTGGTGCAGGCGCTGCAGAACTCGGTGCCGCTGCCCACCGAGCCGGTCGGGGTGGGCGCGATGTGGCGAGCCGAACGCACGCTGTCGGCGGCGGCCACGGTGACCCAGACCATCACCGCACGGCTGTCGAAGTGGGATGGAAACCGCGTGACCATCGACTTCGCCACCGAGGAGGAACCGGTCGACTCCGTGTTCACCATCCCCGGCGGTGACGCCACCCTCACGATCTCCCGCTACACCTACTCGGGAACGGGCCAGGTGACCCTCGACCTGTCCCGCGGGCTGCCCGTGGCGGGCAACGCCGAATTCTCCGGCGCCCGCGAACTGACCGGCGCCGACCCGGCCAACCCGCTGGTCCAGCGGCTCGGGTTCTCCTTCACCTGGCGTTCCTGACGCATCGGCCACCCGGCGGCCCGAAGACCACCGCCCCCACCGGATCGAGCCGGTGGGGGCGGATGGGCATGCTCGGTGCGGACGTCAGCCCGCGCAACTCAGCTCGATGGCTGAGCCGGGCACATCGCGCTCTTGACGTTGTTGCCGGAGAGCAGCGGGCACACCGAATCGGCGGCCAGCTTCCAGCGGCCACCGTCGTACACGATCTGTGCGTCGACCTTGGTGGGCGGGTTGTCGGGCAGCTTGACCTGCACCTTCACCGTCGCCTTCTTCGGTCCGGCCGGAATCACCGGCGGGAAGATCTGGTAGGTGACGTCCGGGTTCTCCTTGCGTGCCTGCACCAGCTTGTCGAAGATCGCCGGATCCTTCTCCGACCCCTGCACCAGTTCGGTCTTCTGCGAATTCGGCACGTTCGGGTCGAGCGCGGTGTTCAGCATGTCGTTGAGGGTGGCGACGCTGGGACGGACGTTCGGGTTGGTCACCCCGGCATCGGCGCCCGAGGCCCCGGTCTGGGTGGTCGCGGTGGTTGTGGTGCCCACGGTGGGCACGTCGTCGGAATCATCGCTGCCACCACACGCGGCGACTGAGGTCACCACGGCGGTGGCCATGATGGCGGCCGCTACGAACTTCGGAAACTTCAACGATCTCCCTCACTATCAGGTCGGCTTCGAGCGTCGTTCGGCGCATGCCGGGGTCAGAGCTCACACCACTATGCCAAACGCGGGGTGCAGGCCCAACCGGCCAGGTGTGACCGCGCGTCGCGGATATCCCCACCGAGCGCCGACGCGCCGGAGGTGCAACGGTTGACGCGCCGGTCGGGTTCCGACGACCCTGAGGGCATGGCACCGACACGCATCGTGCTCATCACCACGGGCGGCACGGTCGCCTCCACCACCACCGCCGACGGCGCCATGCCCGCGCTGTCTGCCACGCAGTTGCTGTCGTCGAGTACTCCCGCGACGGCGGGCGTCGACGGCGACGTCGACGTCGCGACGATCGACCTGATGTCGGTGGACAGTTCGGCGATGACCGTCGCCGATCAGGTCCGCGTGGTGGCCGCGATCGCCGACGCGTTGTCCGATCCCTCCGTCGCCGGGGTGGTGATCACCCATGGCACCGACACCATGGAGGAAACGGCGTTTCTCGCCGACCTGCACGCCTCCGATCCGCGCCCGGTGGTGTTTACCGGCGCGCAGTTCCCGGCCGATTCACCCCACTCGGACGGCCCGGCGAACATCGCGGCGGCCATCGAGGTGGCGAGTTCACCGGCCCGCAGGGGAAGTGGAGTTCTCATCGTGCTCGGCGGGGCGGTACTGCCCGCGCGCGGTGCGTTCAAGGTCTCGACTACGGATCCCGTTGGTTTCGCGACCGTGCACGACTCTTTGCCCAGACCGCTCATCCCGGTGCCGGTGCCTGGTGCCCACATCACGCGCGTCGACACGTTCACCCTCTATCCGGGCGTGTCACCGGGCCTGATCGCGTCGTCGGTGGCCCAACGGGCGGGTGGAATCATTCTCGCTGCCACCGGCTCGGGCAATACCCATCCGGACATCACCGCGGAGGTGTCCCTCGCGTGCCGGGCCGGTGTCTCTGTGGTGATCACGACACGGGTGCCGTTCGGTCCGGTGATTCCGACCTATGGCGGCGGTGGTGGAGCCGTCGATCTCGAACGGGCGGGCGCGATCGTCTCCCGGTGGCTGCGCGCACGGCAGGCACGGACCGCGGTGATGGCCCTGCTCTCCACCGGACACGACGGCGCGGATGTGGCCGAGTTCTTCCGCGCCTCCGAACCTGCCCGGGACTGAGTCGGTGCATGTCCGTCCGCTCACACGTCGGGGCGCTCGGGCAGATCTGGCCAGTCCAGGCTGTCGAGCGGATCGGCCCGACCCAGGTCGGGGTCGTCGGCACCGAAGGTGCGTGCGATACCCGGGCCCGTGGCGCGGGTCTCGAACCGCACGGTCACCACGCCGTGCCCGCTGCCCTGCACCCAACCGTGGCCGTATCGGGGATGCACGACGTCTACTCCCGTAGCCCAGAGCCCGTCGGCCGGCGCCGCGGCTTGCACCGACTCGACCGCCAGGCGATCGGAAGGTGTTGCGAGAGAATCGGTGTCGTCGATCTGCAGGGCTGCCGCGGCATCGGGGTCGAGGTGCAGCTCACCGAAGAGCGCGTACTGCTCCACCGCCGACAATCCCGAATATCCCACGCCGACAAGCCTGATCGGTCCGATGGACACCGGGTCGAGTGCCATGCGCTGCGCCACGGCGGTGAGCGCGTCGAGGTCGGTGGTCGCGGCCGGCAGCGTGGACGAGCGGGTGAGGATCGACATGTCCGCGCGCTTGAGCTTGAGCACCACCGTGCGGGCTCCCCGACCGTCGCCGAGTAACCGCCGATGGGCGTCGGCGGCGGCGCGGGTGATCGCCGGACGCAGCCCGGGCAGATCGACGATGTCGCGGGCGAAGGTCGACTCGGCGCTGATCTGTTTGGCCGCGGCGCGCTCGGTCACCGGCCGGTCGTCGTGACCCTGGGCAAGCCGATGCAGCGCCGGACCGAGGGTTGCGCCGAGCACCGAGGACACCTCGACATCCGACATCGCCGCGAGGTCGCCGATGGTGTCGATGCCGAGGCGCGCGAGCCGATCGCCTGACACGGGGCCGATCCCCCACAGCTTGCGGACGGGCAATGCATGCAGGAATTCGCGTTCGCGGCTCGGCGGAATCACCATCACCCCATCGGGTTTGGCCATTCCGGAGGCGATCTTGGCGATCTGCTTGCCGCTGCCGAATCCCACCGAGGCGGCCAGACCGACCATGTCGGCGATGCGGCGTCGGATCTCGTGCGCGAAGTCACTCGCCTGCGCCGCGGTGGCACCGGCGAGATCGGCGGGTTCGGCGAAGGCCTCGTCGAACGACAGCATCTCGATCACCGGGACCGCCTCGCGCACCACGGCGAAGATCCGCGCACTCACCGTGCGGTAGAGCGCGCCCCGGGGCGGGAGAACCACCACACCGGGGCCCACCAATCGCCGCGCCTGGTGCATGGGCATCGCCGACGACGCCCCGAACGCGCGGGCCGCGTAGCTGGCACCGGCCACCACTCCCCGTCCGCCGGTGCCACCCACGAGCACCGGTCGGCCGGCGAGGGTGGGTCGGGTGAGTTGTTCGACACTGGCGAAGAACGCGTCCATGTCCAGATGCATCACCCAACGCGCGCTGCGTTCGTCGTCTGGCGCGGGATGGGACACACCAGCAGCCTAGTGCTCGCCGGTACGGTGGTCCCGCACGTGCATTCGCCGGGGCATCATCGTTGTCGAGGTATCGTGAACGGTCGACGGTGCGAAGCGGAAATGGGGTGTCGCGATGACGATTTCCGATGACCGCCTGCTCCTCGCACTCAAGGCTCTCGCCAACCCCGTGCGCCTTCAGATCATCCGATGGCTTCGCGACCCCACGGCGAGTTTCGCCGAATACGAACCGATCGCGGACCGCGACGAGATCGGCGTGTGCGTCACCCACATCCAGGCCAAGACCGGGCTGGCCCAATCCACGGTGTCGAGTTACATGACCACGCTGGAGCAGGCCGGCTTGGTGACATCGACCAGGGTGGGCAAGTGGACCCACTATCGCCGGAACGAGGACCACCTGCGCGCCCTGGGGCAGAGCTTTTCCGCACTATAAATTGACGTATCGGGATATGTCGATACGATCGGTGCATGCCGCTCCCCACAGCACTCATCGTTCACGCACACCCCGAGCCCTCGTCCTTCAGCTCGGCGCAGGCCGCACTCGCCGGCGAACGGCTCCGTGGAAACGGGTTCGCCGTCGAGACAATCGATCTGTACGCGCGTGGGTGGGCGCCCGTTCTCGACCGCGACGAGTTCATGAACCCGGATTCGCCGTTCAAACCTCAGGCCGAACAGTTGACAGCGGTCCGCCAGAACACATTGGCCCCCGAGGTACGCGCGGACCTCGACCGCCTTCTCGCCGCGGACCTCCTCGTGTTGTCGTTCCCACTCTGGTGGTTCTCGATGCCGGCGATGTTAAAGGGATGGGTCGACCGCGTGTTTGTGATGGGAGCGACTTTCGGTGGCGAGTTCGGATTGTTCGATGCCGCCGCTCTCGCCGGCAAGCGTGCCGTCCTTCTGGTCACCACCGGCGGTTCGGTGGAGTCGTTCCGCAGCGGGGGCACCTTCGGCGCCATCGAGGATTTCCTCTTTCACATCCACAGGGGAATGCTCGAGTTCGTCGGCTACACGACCCTCCCGCCCATCCTCACCTATGGGCCGGCGCACATGGACGCGGAAGACCGTGAAGCCGCCCTCGGCCGAGTCCGTGACGCGATCGATCGCGTCTCCCTCGCGCATCCGGACACCGTTCGCGGCTGAGCAGCGTCGGGGTTCATGCCGCCCGGGTTCATGCCGCGGGGGTCACCTCGAACACCGGGATCTCGTGTGCGTGCGTGGCGAAGGTGTCGTCATCGGAGTCGACGGTGAGGCCGTCGGGAAGGTACCGGCTCACCTCCCAGCCCCACTTGCTCAGATAGGCACGGATCACGGGAACACGCGCAGATTCGGGCAGCTCGCGGAGTCCGACCGTCCGGACGCGACGACCCCGACGTAGTTCGGCCCTCCCCGCCGCCCGCGCATTGCGCACCCATTGGGTGTTGCCGCGCACCGCCACCAGGAACTCCGCCCCCTCCATCGGCAACGGATTCACCGGAACCCGTTGGGGAACACCAGATTTCCGTCCGACGACGGTGAGCGTCTGAGCGCCGGCGAGGTTGATGCCGCGATCGGCGAGCCAACGCACGGACGAGTTGAAGATCTTGTCCATACGGCCGGCGGGTGGGATGTAGTGCGTATCGATCATGACGTTCTCCTGATGTGATGGTCATCGGAAATTATCGAGAGCACCGCTCTCGAATACGAGTGTGCGCCCTCTACCGAGCAAATGCAAGAGCACCGCTCTCGTTTCTGCAATACTGGGCGTATGCGAGCGGCGAGGACACGCGCGGACAATCGGGCGGCGATGGAGGCGGAGATCAGGAGGCTCGGTCGCGAGCATCTGCGGACCCAGGGCGCGGCGGGCCTCTCGTTACGGGCGATCGCCCGCGATCTCGGGGTGGTGTCGTCGGCGGTGTACCGATACGTACCCAGCCGCGACGAACTGCTCACGATGCTGCTCGTCGAGGGCTACACCGACCTCGCCGACGCGGTGGACGCCGCGGCCGATGCACTCGACTCCGACCGGCACCGCGATCGAATCCTGGCCGGTGCGACGACGATGCGCGCGTGGGGGGTGGACGACCCGTCGCGATGGGCACTGCTCTACGGCAGCCCCGTACCCGGATACGCCGCACCCGCAGAACGCACTCAGCAACCGGGTACGCGCGTGATCGCCCGGGTGATCGTGGAACTGATGGGCGCGTGGTCGGCGGGCCAGCTGCGCAAACAACTACCGGCGATCTCCCCCGCCGTCGCCGCGGACATGGATGGGGTCATCGCACAGTTCGACGTCGAGTTGCCCGCGGAGGTCGTCGCGTCGGCCACCACGCTGTGGGCGGTCATGGTGGGCGGGGTGAGCCTGGAGGTGTTCGGGCAGTACGGACCCGACACGTTCACCCACCCCGATCTGCTGTACGCGTCACAGATCGCTGCGGTGCTCTCGCTGCTCTTCGCCTGACCAACTCACCCGAAACCGGGCACGCTCAACCCGACCACCGCTGGTTGCCCGACCACCGCTGGTTGAGCCCGTCGAAACCACCCCGACCACCGCTGGTTGAACCCGTCGAAACCACCCCCACCACCGCTGGTTGAGCCCGTCGAAACCACCCCGACCACCGCTGGTTGAGCCCGTCGAAACCACCCCCACCACC
>NZ_JBSFQF010000008.1:0-118884 GCF_053588575.1 Gordonia sp. NPDC003429 | reverse complement strand
ACCGCTGGTTGAGCTTGTCGAAACCACCCCCACCACCGCTGGTTGAGCTTGTCGAAACCACCCCCACCACCGCTGGTTGAGCTTGTCGAAACCACCCCCACCACCGCTGGTTGAGCTTGTCGAAACCACCCCGACCACCGCTGGTTGAGCTTGTCGAAACCACCCCGCGGGCACGCTCAACCCGAAACCGGGCACGCTCAACCCGACCACCCGCTGGTTGCCCGACCACCCGCTGGTTGAGCTTGTCGAAACCACGCCGGCGGGGACTCAGCTCGCCTTGGCGATGTCGGCGGTGACTCCGTCGCCGAGGTCGATCGCGCCTGCGGGTTCGTCGGCGGTGACGTCGAATCGCACGGCGAGCACCTCGCCGGAGATCAAGCCGGCGTGCCGATTCGCCCACTCGAGTGTCGCCACGGGCACCACCAGGCGCACTTCGATGCGGTCGGACACGTCGAGGCCCAACGTGCGTCGGGCCTCCTGGATCTCACGGACCCGGTCCTTCGCCCAACCCTCGGACTCGAGTTCCTCGGTGACGTGGGTGTCGAGCACCACCAGTCCGGCACCGCCGGGCAGTTCCGCGGTCGACTCGGGCTCGACGGCCACCAGGCGCCGGGTGTATTCGCCCGGTTGCAGATCGATGCCGTCGGCGGACACCGCCTCGGTGCCGTCATCTGCCGCGCGAACCGTCCAGTTGCCCGCTTTGACGGCCTTGATGACCCGCTGCACGTCCTTGCCCAGCCGCGGACCGGCCGCCCGCGCGTTCACCGCCAGCTCGTAACGGCCGAACTTGTCTGCCTCGGTGGACAATACGACAGATTTCACGTTCATCTCGTCGGCGATCAGGTCGGTGAACGGTGACAGCCGTTCGGCGGTGGGCGACGCCACGGTCAACGCGGGCAGCGGCAGTCGCACCCGCAGCTTGTTGGCCTTGCGCACACTCGACGCACTCGAACACACCGCCTGCACCTGATCCATCGCGTCCACCAGTTCGGTGTCCGCGGGCAGATCGTCGGCAGCGGGCCAGTCCGCCAGGTGCACCGACCGCTCACCGGTGAGGCCACGCCAGATCGCCTCGGTGGTCAGCGGCAGCAACGGCGCAGCCAGCCGGGACGCAACCTCCAAGACGGTGTACAGGGTGTCGAAGGCGTCGGGATCGACATCCTGGCCGGCCCAGAAGCGCGACCGGGACCGGCGCACATACCAGTTGGTCAGCGACTCGACGAAGTCGCGGAAGGATTCACACGCCCCGGCGATGTCGTAGACGTCGAGCGCCTCGGTCATCGCCGCACGGGTCACCGCCAGCTTGGCCAGAATGTAGCGATCGAGCACGTTGGTCGAGTCGGTACGCCAGACGGCCGGCCGCTCGGCGTAGAGCTGCAGGAAGCTGTAGGCGTTCCACAGCGGCAGCATCGCCTGGCGAACGCCCTCGCGGATGCCCTTCTCGGTCACCACCAGGTTGCCGCCGCGCAGCACCGGGCTGGCCATCAGGAACCAGCGCATGGCGTCGGAACCGTCGCGGTCGAACACCTCGTTGACGTCGGGGTAGTTGCGTTTGGATTTCGACATCTTCTGCCCGTCGTCGCCGAGCACGATGCCGTGCGCGATGACGCTCTTGAACGCCGGCCGGTCGAAGAGAGCGGTGGCCAGTACATGCAGGTTGTAGAACCAGCCGCGGGTCTGCCCGTTGTATTCGACGATGAAGTCACCCGGATTGTGCGGGGGCGTGGACCCGGCTCCGTCGAACCAGTCGGCGTTCTGGAACGGGTAGTGCACCTGGGCGTAGGGCATCGACCCGGACTCGAACCAGCAGTCGAGGACCTCCGGTACCCGGCGCATCGTCGACTTCCCGGTCGGGTCGTCGGGATTCGGTCGGGTCAGGTCGTCGATGTAGGGCCGGTGCAGGTTGTCCGGGCGCACTCCGAAGTCGCGCTCGAGGTCGTCGAGTGAGCCGTACACATCGGTGCGCGGATACTCCGGATCGTCGGACACCCAGACGGGGATCGGCGCGCCCCAGAAGCGATTTCGGCTGATGTTCCAGTCGCGCGCACCCTCGAGCCATTTGCCGAACTGCCCGTCGCGGATGTGCTCCGGCGACCAGGTGATCTGCTTGTTCAGCTCGATCATGCGCTCCTTGATCGGCTCGACGGCGACGAACCACGACGGAACGGCCATGTAGATCAACGGCTTTCCGCTGCGCCACGAGTGCGGATACGAGTGTTCGATGGTCTCGTGCCGCAGGATGCGTCCTGCCGACTTCAGATCCTTGATGATCGCCGGATTGGCGTCGAACACCATCAATCCCTCGTAGGGCGGCACCTGCGAGGTGAAACGGCCGCCCGCGTCGAGCGGCTGCACCACGTCGATGCCGTTCGCGGTCGCCAGCTCCATGTCCTCCTCACCGAAAGCCGGTGCGAGATGGACGATTCCGGTGCCGCTGTCGGTGGTCACGTAGTCGCCGAGCAGCACCCGGTGCGCATGAGGATGCCCGACGAAGAAGTCGAACGGCGGGGTGTAGCCGAGATCTGCCAGCTCGCTGCCGCGATACGTGCCGAGTACCTCGGGGTCGGCGATCTCGTTGGCGTACGCCCCGAGCAACGCTTGGGCCAGCAGGTAGTGCGCACCGTCGGCGGCCCGCACATGCACGTAATCCACCTCCGGGTTGACCGCGATCGCGAGGTTCGACGGCAACGTCCACGGGGTGGTGGTCCAGATCAGGGCGTTCACACCGTCGAGGGGGCTACCAGGGGCGGTCAGCGGCATCGTCACGGTGACCGCCGGGTCCTGCCGCATCCGGTACGCGTCGTCGAGCTTGGACTCCTGATTGCTCAGTGGTGTCTGCTCGTACCAGGAGTACGGCAGCACACGGTGGCCCTGATAGATCAGTCCCTTGTCCCACAGGCGTTTGAACGCCCACATCACCGACTCCATGAAGTCGATGTCGAGGGTCTTGTAGTCGTTGTCGAAGTCGACCCAACGGGCCTGACGGGTAACGTAATCGCGCCACTCACCGGTGTAACGCAGCACCGAGTCGCGGCAGAAGTCGTTGAACTTCTCCACGCCCATCGTCTCAATCTCAGACTTGTCGGTGATGCCCAACTGGCGCTCGGCCTCGAGTTCGGCGGGCAGCCCGTGGGTGTCCCACCCGAACCGCCGCTCGACCTTCTTGCCGCGCATCGTCTGATAGCGCGGCACCAGGTCCTTGACGTAGCCGGTCAGGAGGTGACCGTAGTGCGGTAGGCCGTTGGCGAACGGAGGGCCGTCGTAGAAGACGAACTCCTCGGCGTCGGCACGATTCTCGATCGACGCGGCGAACGTCTGATCCGCGTCCCAGAACTCCAGAACGCGCTCTTCGACGTCGGGAAACGACGGTGCACCGGTGGCACCACCGGTCATATCGACGACGGGGTACACGCGGGTGTCGTCGTTCGATGTGGGGGTCTGCTCGCTCACAGCGCTCTCCTCGTGCCTGGCAGCGGTGCGCTCGACGAGCCCACCCCTGGGTGTTTGGCACGGGGACGCGAATGCTCCGATTCGCGCGGTACCACCCCGCTTGCGTCGGGACCGCCCGGTGGCGGCGTCGACGCCTCTCACGACCACTCGACGCCATCGGCGTCGACAGGGTCCGTGGCTGTGACGGGCCACGCCCGCCCGGTTCTACTGAGAGCGCTCGGCTCGGTTCTTCCGGGGGCTCCCCGGTGATGGCCGGATCATCGCGTGCACCAGTCTAGCCGCGACATCGCCCGGTTCCGAAATCCGTGTGCCGGCGAGGCCATCACTCCGACGGCGGCCGCCAGTCGGGATGCAGCGGGTCGATCTTCTGCCCACCGCTGTGCGGATTCTCGCCCGCGGATTGCGCGGGGAAGGTATCGGTGTCCGGGTCGTCGGGTGCCGACGGTTCCGGCGGCACGGGCCGACGCGGCGTCGGCTGACCCGGAGCCTGCTGACCCGGTGAAGACGGGGGCGCGGATGTTCCCGGCGTACGGACCTCATCCGGATTGTCGCCGACCGCCCGCAGGTAGTCGTCGTAGGTGCCCTGTTTGCGCTCGATCGAGGTACCCGAGGTATCGGGTGCCGGTTCGCCACTCGTCGGATCGACCACACCACGCCACAACTGGGCGCGCTGCTGTTCCGGGTCGAGTTCCTCTTTGCCGGAATCCTCGGAGCCCGCGTCGTTCGGGGCTGTCTGCGTCGAGACAGTGTCCTCGGAGCCCGCGTCCTCGGAGCCCGCGTCCTCGGAGCCCGGGTCCTCGGAGCCCGGGTCCTCGGAGCCCGCGTCCTCAGACTCCCCGCTACCCGTGAACGTGCCCGACCGTGCATCACCGTCGTCGCCACGTCCCGACCGCACGATGTCGGCGATGAGAAAGCCCAGCCCGATGAGGCAGACCACGATGCAGGCCACTGCCAGCCACACCGTCCCGGTGATCAGACCGATGACGAGCAGCACAAACCCAACGAGGGTGGCGCCCAGCGCCAAACTCAACACGTTGTCACTCGTCCGGCAATCGTCGGTCCGCCCGTGGCGAGCGGATCAGCTCTGCGAGTAGCTCGTGAATCCGCCATTACCCGGGTCGGACGAGAACGACTGGTCGGGCCGACCGCTCTCGACCGGCGCGGCACTGCCCCGCTGCTGCAACTCCTCGAGCTGCGACTCGAGGTAGGTCTTGAGCCGGGTGCGGTACTCGCGTTCGAACGTCTTGAGCTGCTCAATACGCCCTTCGAGCACACCGCGCTGCTGGTTGATGGTGCCCATGATCTCGCTGTGCTTGCGCTCGGCATCGCTCTGCAGCGCATCGGCACGTTCCTGGGCCTGGCGGAGTTGAGCCTCCGACCTGGTCTGGGCGTCGGCGAGGATCGCCTCGGAACGCTGACGCGAATCGGCGAGCATCGCCTCGGACTTCGACTGCGCGTCCGACACCATCGCGTCGGCCCGCGACCGCGCGTCGGCGAGGAGACTGTCGGACTCCTGCCGAGCGCTGCCGGTGAGCCGGTCGGCGGTGTCCTGGGCGAGTGCGAGCACCCGTGCGGCGCGCACGTTGGTGTCGTCGTCGGTGGGCGCGGCAACCGGTGCCGCGGCGGGCTGCGGCGCCGGGGCCGGAGCCTCGGGCTGAGCCACGGAGAGCACCTGCGTCGCGTCCTCAGCGGGCGCGGGGGTGGCAGCTCCCCCTTCGGCGAGTTCCCCCTCGAGTTCCTCGACCCGCTGTTTGAGGTCGGAGTTCTCTTCGATGAGCCGGGCGAGTTCCGCCTCGACAAAGTCGAGGAATTGGTCGACCTCGTCCTCGTTGTAGCCGCGCTTACCGATCGGCGGTTTGCTGAACGCGACGTTGTGCACATCAGCTGGTGTCAGCCGCATGTCGGTTCCCCTTAGGTATCGTCTCGATCTTGTGTTCACTTAGGACGGGCCGGTCAGCCTGCATCTACAGACTGTCACTCATTATTCATACCAGTCAAAAACTGTAACTGGCGTCCCATCCTGTCACATCCGAACCGATTGTCGCAGGTATTCGATGCCGGGTCGCAACTCAACGGACATCGGATGATGACACTCCACGGTAGAACACCTGGTCCGACGAATACAGGCGCCACAGTCGGCACCGGCCCGGGCCGATGACATCAACTGCGACACAATGGCGGTTGGGGCCTCAGAAAAACCCCATCGCCAGCGCCGCAGCGGCCTCGTGCACCCGGAACTGGTTGACGATCTGCATCGCGATGAGCACCACGATCATCACGATCATCAGCGACAGGTCGAGCCGCACCGGACCGAGCGGAATGGGCGGCAACACCCGCCGTAGCGCCTTGATGGGCGGATCCGTGGCGGTGAAGATGATCTCGATGACGACCACCACGATCCCGGTCGGCCGCCATTCACGGGCAAAGGTGCGTACGAGTTCCACCACCAGCCGCGCCAGCAACAGCAGCCAGTAGACGAACAGCGCTATGTAGAGGACTTCGAACAGAATCGCCACGAGTCAAGAGTGCCTGAAATGTCGTGCCCCCGGTGAATCCGGTGCGTACGGCGCACCGGATGTCGCGTGGGCTGTGCCGATTGGACGCTGAGCAACCGCTCCCGGGTCAGTCGTGGTTGTAGAAGCCGGTCGCGGCGATCTTGCGGCGGTCCTCGGGTGAGACGTCGATGTCGGCCGGCGAGAGCAGGAACACCTTGGTCGCCACCTTGTCGAAGGAGCCGCGCAGCGCGAACGCGAGACCCGCGGCGAAATCGACGAGCCGCTTGGCGTCGTCGTTGCTCATGTCGACGAGATCCATGATGACCGGGTTGCCGTCGCGGAAGCGCTCACCGATCGTGCGGGCCTCGCTGTAGTCGCCCGGGCGCAGCGTGGTGATCTTGTGCAACGGCCCGTCGGCGAAGACGCGCTCGAGTTCGGCCGTTGCTGCCGGCGCCATCGCTCCGGCGGCCCGCAGTGTGGCACCGCTCGAGCGTTGCAGCGGTTCGAGGCGTGAGACCGGCCGAACCCGCTCGGCCACCTCGGCGGCGTGACGCGCTCCGTTGTAGGTGTAGTCGCCCTGGTAGCCCTGCTCGTAGCCGGGCGCCGAGTCGAATCCCGGACCGAACCGGCGGTCGTCGTATGCGGCCTCCGGAGCGTCGCGATACGCGAGTTCGCCGTAGGGATCGTCGTAGCCCTCGCGGATCGGGGCGCCGCCATAGTAGTCGTCGCGGTAGGCACGCTCACGTGACGGTGGACGAATCGGCCCCGGCCCTGGCTCGTCGAAGTAGTCGTCTTCGTACTCGCTCGGAGGCACCATGCCGAAATACGCCTTGAACTTCTGCATCGTGGTCATGTCCGGCCTCTCTGTCATCGACCCGCGGCGGTCGTTGCAGCTGTTGTCTGAGTGGATCTTGTTTCTGAATGATTCTGCTGTGACCAATGTGATTACTGAGAGACTAGCGGCCGTTGTCCCAGGATCGCGGTACCGACACGCACGCATGTCGAACCGTGTGCCACGGCAGCCTCCAGGTCACCCGACATTCCGGCGGAAAGGGTCGTGGCCTGCGGATAGTGTGCGACAAACGCTTGATGGACGAGCTGTGCCCGCGCCATCCACCGGTCCGCGGAACCGTCGACCGGTGCGATCACCATCAGCCCCGACAGCCGCAGGGAATCCGATGCCATCACTCGATCGGCGAGCGCGGGCAACTCCGACTCCAGCGCGCCGCCCCGCGTCGGATCACCGTCGAGACTCACCTGCAGGTTCACACCGAGCGGCTCGGTCCGGGCGCCCTCGGCGCGCGCGGCATCGGCGGCGCGCGCAAGGTGCTCCACCAACTTCTCGCGGTCCACCGAGTGCACCGACCGTGCCCACCGGGCCACCGATCGGGCCTTCTTGGTCTGTACCGATCCGATCATGTCGAACGACACATCGCCCGCAGCGATCGGCCCGGAGGCGTCGCCGGCGCGCAGGGCGGCGATCTTGCGGCTCGCCTCGGGTTCACGCGACTCGCCAAAAGCCCTCTCCCCCAAGGAGATCAGGCGGGCCACATCGTCGGCCGGAAAGAACTTCGTGACCACCAGCAACTCGACGTCGTCGGGCCGACGACCGGCCGCAGCGACGGCCGCGGCGAGGCGCTCGTGCACGGTGGCGAGGTGCTGCGACAGTTCTGCGGTGCGCGGATCGTCGACGCCGGTCATGCCGGAACGGCCTCGGGATCGATCCAGATCACAGACGCCAACCGGCCCGTCGGGGCTCCGCGGCGGTGACTGAAGAGTTCGTCGTCCTCGATGGTGCACCGGGGGTCCTCGGCCACCGCGGCCACTCCGGCCGCGAGGAGTTGCCGACGCAGTCCCGCCCTCAGGTCGAGGCCGGTGGTGCCCTTGTCGGTGGTGACGGCGCTGCCGGGAAGATGTTCCTCGACGTCGCGCTGCATCTCCGGCGGCACCTCGTACTGACCACCGCAGGCGGCCGGACCGAGGAAGGCTCCGATGCGTTCGGGGCGCGCCCCGAGCGAGATCATCGCCCGCAGCGTCGCCGGGATGATGCCGATCCGGGCGCCGACCCTCCCCGCGTGCGCTCCGGCGATGACCCCGGCCTCGTCGTCACTGAGCAGGACGGGCACACAGTCGGCCGAGAGCACGGCGAGCGCCAGTCCGGGGGTGCTGGTGACCAGCGCGTCGGTGGCCTCCACCGGACCGTCGAGCGGCCCGTCCACAATGGCGACGTTACGGCTGTGGATCTGCTCCATCCACACCACCGACGCGGCGGGCAGTCCGATCTGAGCGGCCAGCCGCTCGCGGTTGGCCGCCACGGCGCGCGGATCATCGCCGACGTGGTCGCCCAGGTTGAAGCTGTCGTACGGCGGCCGCGAGACACCCCCGGCCCGCGTGGTGACCACGCGACGTGTGCGCATGGGTCGTGTTTCAGCGCTTCATGAACGACGGCACGTCGACGTCATCGTCGTCGAGGGTCACCGTGTTGCGGCGGGGTCGCTCGGCCGGGCGCTCGGTGAACGGGTCGCCACCGGCGCGCGGCATCTCACCGAACAACGGGTCACTCTTCTCCGCCGTACCCACCGCACCTGCCTGGCCCGCGCCCACCGCGGTGTTGCCCACCGCGGGCGTGTCGATCCGCTTGCGTGGCGCGCCACCGTCGAATCCGGCCGCGATGACGGTCACGCGCACCTCGTCACCGAGGTTGTCGTCGATCACGGTGCCGAAGATGATGTTCGCGTCCTCGTGCGCGGCCTCCTGCACCTGGGTGGCCGCGTTGTGGATCTCGAACAGACCGAGGTCGCTGCCGCCGGCGATGGAGATCAGCACACCGCGTGCGCCCTCCATCGACGCCTCGAGCAGCGGCGAGTTGATCGCCGACTCGGCGGCCTTCTTGGCGCGATCCTCACCGCGCGCCGACCCGATGCCCATCAGGGCGCTGCCGGCATCGCTCATGACGCCCTTGACGTCGGCGAAGTCGACATTGATCAGGCCCGGCGTGGTGATCAGGTCGGTGATGCCCTGGACGCCGTTGAGGAGCACCTCGTCGGCGCTACGGAAGGCGTCCATCAGGCTCACCTGGGCGTCGCCGAGCTGCAGCAGACGGTCGTTGGGGATCACGATGAGGGTGTCGCACGACTCGCGCAGCGCGGCGATGCCGGCTTCGGCCTGGTTGCCACGACGCTTGCCCTCGAACGCGAACGGCCGGGTGACCACACCGACGGTGAGCGCGCCGAGCTTGCGCGCGATGGTCGCGACCACGGGAGCGCCGCCGGTGCCGGTACCACCACCCTCCCCGGCGGTCACGAACACCATGTCGGCGCCTTTGAGTAGTTCCTCGATCTCGTCGCGGGCGTCCTCGGCGGCCTTGCGTCCCACCTCGGGGTCGGCGCCGGCGCCCAGGCCGCGCGTGGAGTCGCGGCCGACGTCGAGCTTCACGTCCGCGTCGCTCATCAACAGCGCCTGGGCATCGGTGTTGATCGCGATGAACTCCACTCCCTTGAGTCCCTGCTCGATCATCCGGTTGACGGCGTTCACGCCGCCGCCGCCGATGCCGACGACCTTGATCACGGCCAGGTAGTTGTGCGGTGGCGTCATGACGCTCGCCTTCCTCTGTTGGAAAAACCCTAAACCTGAACCATAGATTTAGAGTTATGTCAAGTGGTCTGTTGGTGAAGACGCTAGGCACCGGTGGCCCCGCGGGCCAGCAAGCTGCGCGGCGTGTCGTGAAGTTGCGGTGCGAAAATCGTCTCGGGACGCTCAGCGGTAGGCCGGGAACTCCGGGCTCGAGACATTGAACTGCGATGCGTCGCGCGCCAACAGGTATCCCAGCGTTCGCGCCTTCTCGTCGCCACGCTGAGAGTCACCCCACACCACGGTGCGGTTGCGCGACAAGATCAACTCGATGTCGACCGGCGACGTGGCGCTCACCTTCACCACCTGCTCGGCGAGTTTCGGCGGTAGTCCGCCGACGACCTTCATCGCCGCGAGGGTGGTGGGGTCGGTCGGCCCCGGACTGCTCGTCACGAACTCCGGCAGCGCGCTGAACTCGCCGGGCAGCCCCTTGACGGGGTAACGCAGGTACGGCACGCCATTGCGGTCGAGTATGTGCACCGTGTCCCCGTCGATCACCCGGGCCACGGGCTGTCGTTCCACCACACTGATCGTCAGCGACGACGGGTACTCCCGCTGCACCCGCGCCGATTCGATGGACGGGATGGCGGCAACGCGCTGGGCCACCTCACGCGTGTCGACCTGCAGCAGCGGCGTGCCGTCGGGAACGCCGGCGGCGTGCAGGATCTCGGCACGACCGACGGCCTTGGTCCCGGCGATGTCGGTGCTCCGTACGGACATCAGCGGGGTGAAATAGGCGATCAGCGCGAGACCGACGATCACGATGACGACCGCGATCGTGCCCAGCAGCAGTCGCGGTCCACGGCCCACCTGGCCCCACCTCGTCATGATCCGGCCTCCGGGGTCACCTGCGCGGACTCGGCGTGGTCGCGCGCGGCGAGCGCGGCCAGGATCTCCGGACCCTGCATGGTGATGTCGCCGGCACCCAGGGTGAGGATGACGTCGCCGGGAGAGGCGAGATCGGCGACCACGCCGGCCAGCGCGGAGAAATCGGGTACGAACGTGTGCGGCGAGGTGAGCCGATCGGCGATCGAACGCCCGCTCACCCCCGGGATCGGCTCCTCGCGCGCTCCGTACACATCGGCGACGACGACCTCGTCGGCGAGATCGAGGGCGGCCGCGAAGCGCTCAGCGAATTCTCTTGTGCGCGAGTACAAATGGGGCTGGAAGACGGCGATCACCTTGCCCGGTGGGCGCGTTGCATCGGCATGGCCCACCACACCGCGCGCGGCGGTGAGCACTGCGGCCACCTCGGTCGGGTGGTGGGCGTAATCGTCGAATACGTCGACATCACCCGCGCGTCCCTTGAATTCGAACCGGCGTCGAACACCGCCGAACGCCTCGATGCCCGCGATGACCTGCGCGAGGTCACCGCCAACTCGGACGGCGCCGACAATTGCACCTATAGCGTTGCGCGCCATGTGGATTCCGGGAAGCGTGAGATGCAGCACGTGCTCCTCGGCGGTCTCGACGAGCGGCGGCGCGAACCGTACCCGCACCTCCCCCCCGCCGTCGCTGGGCCTCCATTCGACCAGTGTGGCCGTGCCGAGCACACCGTCGATCACCACCTCGTCGGCGCCTTCGCCGTAGCCGAGCACGGTGACACCACGCGCCGCGAGACCCGGGGCACACCGCTGCGCCAGCGCACGCGCTCCCGGATCGTCCAGGCAGACCACCAGGGTCCCACCGGGCCGGATCCGCTCGGTGAACGCGTCGAACACTGCCACGTAGGCCTCGACGGTGCCGAAGAAGTCGAGGTGATCCACCTCGATGTTGGTGATGACGACGACGTCGGGGCTGTACTCGAGCAGTGAGCCGTCGCTCTCGTCGGCCTCGGCGACGAAGACCTCGCCGCTGCCGTGATGGGCGTTGGTGCCCGACTCGTTGAGCTCACCGCCGATGGCGAACGACGGGTCGGAGCCGGCGTGTTGCAGCGCCACCACCGCCATCGACGTGGTGGACGTCTTGCCGTGGGTGCCGGCCACCAGCAACGTCCGGTACCCCGACATCAGGTCGGCGAGAACGTGCGGTCGCAGCAGGATGGGGATGCCGCGTGACCGTGCGGCGACGAGCTCGGGGTTGGTCTTGGGGATCGCGGCGTGTGTGGTGACCACCACCGACGGGCCGCCGGGAATCTGATCGAGGGCCGACGGATCGTGTCCCACCTGGATGCGTGCACCGCGGGTACGCAGCGCGAGGATGCCGCGGCTGTTCTTGGCGTCCGAACCCGACACCTGCCCGCCACGGGAGAGCAGGATGCGCGCGAGCCCCGACATCCCGGCACCACCGATCCCGACCATGTGCACCCGGCGGAGCTGCGTGGGCAGTTCCCGCACCCCGGGGCGGTCGTATTCTCCCGTCACACTGTCAATTGTCACCGGTCACCGGCCGATCCGGGGGAACGAAACGCCCGCGGCGGTCACGTCGTCGCGCCTCACGAGATCCCATCCCGGTGTTGCGCGGCCAGGTCGAGTGCGGCGCGTGCCACCGCATCGGCCGCATCGCGGTGCCCGGTACCTGCGGCAGCCGACGACATCAGCGCCAGACGGGCGGGGTCGGACAACAGGGCGGGTACTTCGCGCGCCACCCACTCGGCGGTCACCTCGTCGTTGTCGACGAGGATGCCGCCGCCGGCCTCCACGACCGGCAACGCATTGAGGCGCTGTTCACCGTTGCCGTGTGGCAGCGGAACGTAGATCGCCGGCAGCCCCGTCGCCGACACCTCGGCGACCGTCATCGCACCCGATCGGCACATCACCAGGTCGGCGGCCGCATATGCGAGATCCATCCGCTTGAGATATCCGACCGCCCGGTACGGCGGTGCGTCCGGCGGCGACACCGGGTCGATGGTGTTCTTGGGTCCGTACGCGTGCAGCACCCCGATGCCCGCCCGGCCGAGCGCGTCCGCCGCGCCGGCCACGGCCTCGTTGAGCCGCTGGGCGCCCTGGGAACCACCGAACACGAGCAACGTGGGGGCGTCCTCGTCGAGACCGAAGTAGTGCCGGGCCTTGGCGCGCAACTCGCCGCGGTCGAGTTCGGCGATGACGCCGCGCACCGGGATGCCCACCACCTCGGCACCTTCGAGTCCCGAACCGGGCACGGCCGCCATCACCACGTCGGCGACGCGGGCACCCACCTTGTTCGCCACGCCCGCACTCGCGTTGGCCTCGTGGATCACGATCGGCAGCCGCCGCTTACCCCGCAGGTGGCCGCGCGCGGCGAGATAGGCGGGCATCGCGACGTAGCCCCCGAATCCGATCACGACGTCGGCGTCGACGGAGGCGAGGACCTTGCGGGTGGCCAGTACCGACCGCGTCAACCGGCCGGGCGTTCTGGCCAGCTCGACACCTGCTTTACGTGGGAGCGGCACGGGCGGGATCAGTGCGAGTTCGTAGCCCCGTTCGGGGACCAGGGTGGTCTCGAGGCCGCGGGTGGTGCCCAGGGCAGTGACCCGAGCGGTGGGGTCCAGCCGCCGCACGGCATCGGCCACCGCGAGTGCGGGTTCGATGTGACCGGCGGTGCCGCCGCCGGCGACCACCACCGACAGCTCCCGGTCGCGCTCACCGCTCTGTCCGTCGGCCGTGTCCTTGCGACCCGCAGCCATTCGACGCCTCAACTCCCGTTCATTCGATTCGACCGCGGCGCACGCGGTCCGACATCACCGGCCGGCGCCACTCGACCGTCGCGTGGCTCCACCGGCGCGGGGGTAGGCACGTGACCGTCGGGACGCGGCGGTCGACGCCGCCGTCGCGGATCGCGACGTGGACGCGCTGCCCGAATAACCCACACGGTAGTCGACCCGCACTCCGCTGCTGCGCGGCGCCCGACGATGATCGGTGGGCGGTGTGGGCTCGCTCGCGGCGCCGAACATGCGCCGCCACCGTGGTGGATGTTGCGGCGGCGGTGTGGGCGCGGGCCGCCGCCGGAACGGGCGTGCGCCGGCTGCGGGCGTGCGGCCGCGGGCGTCGAGGCGGTCGCGCAGTTGCTCCGACCGCGTGGGCTGGTAGGCCACCGGGGTGGGCAGACGCAGGAGCCTGTTCATCCGTGCGGTGTTCCCGGTGGTCAGCGCCGCCACCGCCTCCGGTTCGTGCCGGGCGGCGTTGGCGAGCAGCCCCAGCATCGCCAACACCGTGAGCGTCGACGTTCCGCCCGCGGAGAGCAGTGGTAGCTGGATGCCGGTCACCGGCAGCAAGCCGATCACGTAGCCGATGTTGATGAACGCCTGCGCGGTGATCAACACGGTGATGGTCGAGGTCATCAGGCGCAGGAAGGGGTCGGTGGACCGGTGCGCGATGCGGAAACCGGCGAAGGCCAGCACCACGAACAAGAAGACCACCAGCAGCCCGCCGATGAGGCCGAGCTCCTCGCCGATGATCGCGAAGATGAAGTCGTTGTGCGCATTGGGCAGGTAGTTCCACTTGGCCCGGCTCTGTCCGAGCCCCACACCGAACACACCGCCGTTGGCCAGCGCATAGGTGGCCTGGCGCGCCTGGTAACCGGCGCCCTGCGGGTCGTTGACGCTTCCGAGGAAGCTCATCACCCGCTCGGACCGGTAGCTCTCGACCATCGCCAGGATCACCGCGATTGCGCCGCCGACCACCGCGAAGGTCGCGAACACCTTGACCGGCAGACCGGCGAACCACAGCAGCGCACCGATGATGATGGCGATCGTGATGGTGGTCGACAGATTCGGCTCAAGGATGATCAGCAGGCAGATCAGCATGCCCACCGGCACCAGCGGGATGAGCAGTTCTTTCAGCGATGCGTGCTCACGGCGCCGCGAGGCGAGCAGATGCGCTCCCCACACGCACAGCGCGACCTTCACCAACTCCGAGGGCTGCACCGACAGACCGTAGATCACGAACCAGCGCCGGGCGCCCTGCGACAGCGTGCCGATACCGGGGATGAGCACCAGTGCCAGCATCACGGTGGTGACGATCATCATCGGTGCGGCGGAACGGCGCAGCAGCCTCACGGGCAGGCGCAGTGTCAGATAGAAGACAGCCAGGCCCATCACCGCGAAGATCACCTGGGTGGCGAACAGGCCGTAGGCCGAGCCCTCCTTGGAGTAGCCCTCCACCGACGACGCGGAGAGCACCATTATCAGGCCGAAGGACGTCATCAGCAGAGCCATGGTGAGGATCAGGTGGTACGACGCCAGCGGTCGGCTCAACAGGCTGCGCACACCCTCGGCCACCGTCGCGGGCAGGCCGGTGAACGCGTGGGCGGGTGCCTGCTTGCGCTCGTCTGCCGCGGTCACGGCGTCCGCAGCCGCCCGGCCAGCGCCTGCGCGGCGTTCGCGAAGGCGTCCCCGCGGCGGCCGTACCCGCTGAACATGTCCAGGGAGGCGGCCGCGGGTGCCAGCAGGATGGCGTCGGGTCGGCCCGACCCTCCCGTGGCCAGCGTCCAGGCCTCGGCGACAGCGCGGTCCATCACCGCGGTCGCCGGATCGCCCGACACGACAGCGGATTGGCTCCGCGGCGAACCCACATCCGGGCCGATGGCGCAGTTTACGTTCACCCGGCCATCGTCCCCTGTGAATACTGTGACTGTTGGGACTTCTGGGGCGTGTCGCGCGATCGCTTCGACAATCTGGTCCCGATCCCGTCCGATGGCGACCACGCCGGCGAGCCGATCTGCGACCGCGGTGATCATCCCGTCGATCGACGCGCCCTTCAACAAGCCACCGGCGATCAGCACGACTCGCGCGTGCGCGGCGACGGCGGCTTGCGCCGCGTGCGGATTGGTGGCCTTCGAGTCGTCGACGAAGTCGATGCCGTCGATGTTCTCGACCACCTCGCCGCGGTGGCCGGCAGGTCGGAAACCGGTGAGCGCGGCACCCACCGCGTCGGCCTCCACACCGATGCCCAGGGCCAGGGCCGCGGCCGCCAGCGCGTCGGAGACACCCGACGGCCCGGCCGGATGGATCGACGCCGCCGAGACCAGCCGACGCCGCGGCGCGAACGCCCGATCCACCAGTTCGCCGTCGATCACCCCGAGTTCGCCGGGTTGCGGCTCGCCGAGCGTGAACCCGACCCGACGCCCGGGCACCGGCAGCCGTGACGCGACCCGATCGTCGAGCCCGACCACCCCGATCGTGCCGCGCAGCGCGATCTCCTTCGCCGCGGCATAGGCGGCGAACGAGCCGTGCCAGTCGAGGTGATCGTCGGCCACGTTGAGCACCACTCCGGCGTCCGGTGCGATCGAGGGAGCCCAGTACAGCTGGAAGGAGGACAGTTCGGCGCACAGGACGTCGATCCGCGTCGGCGTGCGCATCGCGTCGAGTACCGGGAGCCCGATGTTGCCGCAGGCGGCCGCCGACATCCCCGACGCCGTGACGATGTCGGTGAGCATCGACGTGGTGGTGGTCTTGCCGTTGGTCCCGGTCACCACCAGCCAGGTGCGCGGCGCTCCCAGCAGACCCGCGCGGTCCACACGCCAGGCCAGCTCCACCTCACCCCACACCGGGATCTCGTGTTCGCCCGCGGCCACCATCAGCGGGTGAGTGGGCGCAAAACCAGGAGAGGCGATGATCAGGTCGACGCTGGTGGCCCAGTTCTCGTCGGCGAGCACCGCATCGATCCCGATCCGACGTGCACCGTCGGCAGCAGGCGCGCCCGGCGCGCCCGCCCCGTCGACGTCTCCCGCGTAGCGGTCGTCGGCGACGGTGACCGCGGCACCGGCCTCCAGCAGATATGCCGCGGCCGAGCGACCGGCGGTGCCGCCACCGGCGACCACCACCCGCATGCCGGCCAGATCCAGTCGAGCGGGATTCGGGCTGCCGGAACCCGGTCCGGTCGCTTCGGTGGGCATCGCGCTACCCGTTGAACGCGAGGAACTCGCCGTAGAACAGCGAGAGCCCGAGTGCGCAGGCGATGGCGGTGAGCAACCAGAATCTGATGATCACGGTGGTCTCCGCCCACCCGCCCAGTTCGAAGTGGTGGTGGAACGGCGCCATGCGGAACACGCGTCGGCCGGTGGTGCGGAAGAAGGCGATCTGGATCACCACCGACATGATCTCGGCGACGAACAGTGCGCCGATGACCACCGCGAGCAGTTCGGTCCGCGTGGTGATCGACAGCCCGGCCAGCATTCCGCCGAGTGCCAGTGATCCGGTGTCACCCATGAAGATCTTCGCCGGGGCGGCGTTCCACCACAGGAACCCCAGGCACGCACCGCCACCCGCGACCGCGATCAGCGCCAGGTCCAGCGGGTCGCGGACGTGATAGCAGCCCTGAGGAATCGCGTTGGCGGGTTTGGCGCCGCCGGCGCACGCGTTGACGAACTGGAAGAACGCCACCAGCACATAGGAGCCGAGCACCATTGCCATCGACCCGGCGGCCAGCCCGTCGAGGCCATCGGTGAAGTTGACGGCGTTCGACCACGCCGCGACCACCAGCCAGCAGAAGATGACGAAGGCGAACGCACCCATCGAGATGGCGTCGATGTCGCGCACATACGACAGGTGGGTGCTGGCCGGTGTGTACCCCGATTCGTTGCGGAACTGCAGGACCAGAACACCGAACAGGATCGCGGCCACGAACTGCCCGATCGATTTGGCCGTCTTGTTCAGGCCCAGGTTGCGGTGTTTGCGGATCTTGATGAAATCGTCGAGAAAACCCACGATTCCCAGCGATGTGGCCAACCCGAGCACCAGCAGACCCGACGCGGTGGGCCCGTTGCCGGCGTCGAGGAAGACCCCGGCGATGTGTGAGCCGAAGTAGCCCGCCCACAGCGCGACGATGATCGCGACACCGCCCATCGACGGCGTGCCGCGTTTGGTCTGATGGCTCTGCGGGCCTTCGACGCGGATCTCCTGCCCGAAGCCCTGACGCGAGAACACACGGATCAACAGCGGCGTCAAGATGATCGACACCGCCACCGCGATGGCACCCGCTATGAGGATCTGGGTCACCGTACGGTCCCCCTCGGCTTCACTCGCTGCTCTCCTCGATGGTGATGTCGGCGGTCGGAATGGCTCCGGTGAGTCCCGTGGCCAGCGGGTCGATGCCCGCGATGAGCACAGTATCGCCCGGCATCGGGGTCCAGTCGTCGTCGCCCAGCACCGCCGCGATCTCGCCGGGGTCGGCCACGATCCGGACCTCGTCGCCCCACGAGCCTTCCATGACCGCGCCCTGATAGAGCGCACGCACGGCTCGCGAGTCGCCCACACAGAGCGTCTTGTCGACGGCCAGGCGCACTGCGAGGCGCCCGAGCCGGTCGTGTTCGACCACCCGCTCGTTCTCGCTGAGTCCCTCGGCGGTGAGGAGTTCACCGATGATGGCCCAGGTGCGCGCCGGCTCGTCGAGTCCGGCGGCACGGGACCGGGTCACCGATGCCCGCAGCATGGTGGAGGTGGCCGCCACGTCGGCGGGTGCCGGTACCACCAGAACGGTGACCGGCACATCCGGCTCAGTCACCGATCCGACCTCCGGCGAGATCGGTGGTGGTCGCGATCACCTGCGCGGCGACGAGCCGGTCGAGTTCCTCGGCCACCACATCGCGATCGTCGAACGGGTGCTTGACCGCGTCGATCTCCTGGCCCGCCTCGTGACCCTTGCCCGCGACGAGTACGACGTCTCCGGGCCGCGCCCAGGCCAGGGCTGCGGCGATCGCGGATCGTCGGTCGCCGATCTCGCGGATCTCGACGCCGGGTCGCCGGTCGGCCTCGGGAACCGTGCGGGCGCCTGTGAGCATCTCGGCGCGGATCGCCGCCGGATCCTCGGTGCGCGGATTGTCGTCGGTCACCACCACGAGATCGGCGCCACGGGCGGCCGCAGCGCCCATCAGGGGACGCTTGGCGCTGTCCCGGTCGCCACCGGCCCCGATGACCACCGCGATGCGGCCGCGCGCCTGGGCGGCGAGGGTGGCCAGAACGGCCTGCACCGCCCCCGGCTTGTGGGCATAGTCGACGATGGCGAGAAACTCCTGGCCACGCTCGATGCGCTGCAGCCTGCCGGGCACCGACACGTCGGTGATGGCTGCGGCCGACGTGTCGACCGCGGCACCGGCGGCAACGGCAATCGCGGTCGCCAGCAGCGCGTTGGCGACGTTGTAGCGGCCGGGTAACCGCACGGTGAGTTGGTGCGTCGCGCCTTCGGGATCGGTGATGGTGGTCTGCTGCGCGCCGTCGGCCGCCACGCGTGAGGGGCCCGCGTGCCAGTTCGCGGCGACGGCTCCGGTGGACACCGTGACCGGCGGCAGCGCGGCGGGCCCGGACTCACCGCGGGCCACCTCCGCCATGCGACCGCCCCATTCGTCGTCGACGCAGATCACCGACCGCACCGCGTGGATCGGTGAGGCCGGGGCGAACAATCGCGCCTTGGCATCGAAATAGGCAGCCATGGTGTGGTGGAAGTCGAGGTGGTCCTGGGACAGGTTGGTGAAGGCGCCCAGTGAGAAATGCGCGCCGTCCACCCGGCCCAGTGCCAGCGCGTGACTCGACACCTCCATCACCACCACATCCACGCCACGCTCGACCATTGCGGCGAGCAGCGCCTGCAGAGTGGGTGCCTCGGGGGTGGTCAGCGCACTGGGCTGCGCCACGCCGTCCACTCGTGTCTCGACGGTACCGATGAGCCCGACGGTGTGCCCGGCCGCCATCATGGCCGCCTCCACCATGTACGAGGTGGTGGTCTTACCGGACGTACCGGTGATGCCGATCAGCTTGAGGCGCTGCGACGGGTTGCCGTATACGCGGGCGCTGACCCCGCCGAGGATGGCGCGCGGATGTGCGTGCACCAGGACGGCGCACGACGATTCGGGCGGCAGCACCCGGGCCAGCTCGGCCCGTCCGGCCGCGTCGGTGAGCACCGCGGTGGCGCCGCGTGCGACCGCCTCCGCGGCGTAGCGGGCGCCGTGGGTGTGCGCACCGGGAAGCGCGGCGAACAGATCGCCGGAAACGATGTCCTGCGCGCGCAACGACACCCCGGACACCGTGGTGTCGGCGTCGGCGCTGCCGATCAGGTCCATCCGGGCGCCGGTGGCGGCCGAGAGCACCGACACCGGGGTCGGCGTGAGGTGGGCGGGTCTACCCGCGTCACGAGTGCGGCGATTCGACGTCATCGTCCGATCGTCTCCTCACTACTAACTGCGCTGGGACCGACGTGCTTCGTTGGGGTCCACTTGCTGCGCTCGGGTACGGCGCCCACGAGTGCGCATGCCTGGGCGGAACGCACTCACGATACCGGTCAGCGTCGAGCACACCCGTGGCCCCCGCGCGGCCACACTGCCGCGGCGGCTCGTTCAGCGCGCGTCGAGGGTCAGCCAAGGGGTGGGACGGGGCGAGAGCGGCACCTGATCCCGCTGCAACATCCACGATGCGATGGTGCCGAACAACGGGGCGGCGGATTGCCCGCCACTGCCGTCGGAGCTGCGCTTGGGGTTGTCCAACATGATGCCCACGACGTACCGCGGATTGTCGGCGGGTGCGATGCCGGCGAACGTGATGTTGTAGCTGGAGTTCGAGTAGCAACCGCAGGACGGATCGACCTGCTGCGCGGTACCGGTCTTGCCCGACATCTGGTACCCGGCGACGGCACCCTTGTAACCGGTGCCCGACTGGACGCCCATCGGATCCTCCTGGAACACCGCGCGGAACATGTCGCGGACGGTGTGTGCGGTCTGCGGAGAGACCACCCGAACCGGCGTCGGCCGGTCGGAGTCCTCGACGTCGTCGCCGTCGCGCTGCTCGGAGAGCAGGATGCGTGGCGGCACCCGCAGTCCGTCGTTGGCGATGGCCTGGTACATCCCGGTCATCTGCAGCAGTGTCATCGACAGACCCTGACCGATCGGCAGGTTCGCGAAGGAACCTCCCGACCACTGGCTCAGCGCGGGCACCTCGCCGGCGCTCTCGGCCGGCAGGCCGACGCCGGTTCGCTGGCCCAGTCCGAATCGGGTCACCATGTCGGCGAATCGCTGCTCACCGACCCGCCGTGCGAGCATCAGGGTGCCCACGTTGGAGGACTTTCCGAAGATGCCCGTCGTGGTGTAGGGCTCGACGCCGTGCGACCACGCGTCGTTCACCGTGACGCCGGCCATGTTGATGCTGCCCGGCACCCGGTGCACCTCGCCGGGGGTGGTGAGCCCGTACTCGATGGCCGCGGACGCGGTGACCACCTTGTTCACCGACCCGGGCTCGAACGGTGAGGTCACCGCTGGGTTACCCAGGTCGGCATCCTTTTGTTCGGCAAGCGGTTTCGATGCGTTGAAGGTGCCGTCGTTGGCCATCGCGAGAACTTCGCCCGTGCGCGCGTCGAGCACCACGGCCGACGCCGATTTGGCACCCGACGCCGCCTTGGCCTTGGTGACCTCGCTTTGCACAAACCACTGGATGTCGGAGTCGATGGTCAATCGCACCGTGGCACCGTTGATCGCCGGGTGCACGTTGCGGGTGCTGCCGGGGATCACCGCACCGTCGGAGCCGCGGTCGTAGGTCTTGGACCCGTCGGTTCCGGCGAGCGTCGAATCCAGGGACGCCTCGAGCCCGATGAGACCGTTGCCGTCGTAGTTGACGTCGCCGATCACGTTGGCGGCCAACGATCCTCCCGGGTAGAGGCGGATGGCCTGCGGGTCGGCTCCCACCTCGGGGTACTGGGCGATGATCCGCGCGGCCACTTCCGGACTCACCGAACGCGCGAGATAGACGAACGTGTCGTCTCCAGTCATCTTCTTGTACAGATCATCGGAGCTGATCGATCCGCCGAGGGCGGATGAGACACCACCGGCGATCTCGTGCATCCGCTTGTCGACGTCGGGATACTCTGGATTCTTCTTGTGTTCGGCCTCGATCGACTTGCGAACGGCCTTGGGCAGGAAGGTGAGTGCGCGCGCTTCGTCGGTGTAGGCGAGGGGCCGTCCGTTGCGGTCGAGGATGGCTCCACGCTTGGCGGTGAGCACCTGGGTGTACTCGCGCTGCTGGGCGGCCTCCGCCGAAATCGACGATGCCTCGATGGTGTGGACGACGATCATCCGGGCCGCCACCGCGAGAACTGCGAGGAGGATGACGATTCCGGCTGCCCGGCTGCGGAAGTCGAATGTGTGGGTGCGCTTGCGTCCGCCACCGCCCCGGCCTCCCCCACCGGAACCGCGGCCGCCGGAACCGGTGGGGCCGCCGGGCTTGCCGCGTCCCGGTCGGGGTTCCGACGCGCCGGACCGGTCGCCGAGTCGCTGAAAACTGGCGCGTGTCATGGTTGTCAATTGTCCACCGCCCTAGCGGGCTGCCCCCGAATTTGTCCCCGGCGGGTTGCCATTCGTCGGCGCTTGTCCCGACGTCGCAGCCGGCGGTGCGACGTTCGGGTTGGGTGCGGCGGCCGGTCCCGGCGCGGGTGCGGTGGGGCCGGTGGGTGCCGGAGCATCGCCGTTGCCCTGCTGGCCGCTGCCCTGCTGGCCGTTGTCTTGTTGGCCGCCGTCTTGTTGGCCGCCGTCTTGTTGGCCGCTGTTCTGGGGCGCGTTCGAGCTGCCGCCGAGGCCGAGTGAGTCGTCGATCTTGGTTTTGTCGATCTTGGTGGTCGGGTCGGGCTTGTCCTCGGGGTTGATGGTTCCCATCGGTTTACCCGCGGCGGGCTCGGGTGTGCCCTGCACCCGCGGACGCCCGTCGGCGCCCACCACCATGCGGGCCGGGTTCTGTGCCGGGATCATGCCCAGACGGCTTGCCTTGTCGGACAATTCGGGTGCCGAATCACCGGACTCGTAGCTGCGTTTGAGCGAATCGCGGCGATCCATGAGTGCCTGGTTCTCTTTTCGTTCCACTCCGAGGCGGTAGGAATCCTGCGCAGCCTTGGTCGAGAGCCACAGGCTCAGGCCGAGTCCGAGGACCAGCAACGCGAGCACCGGAACCACAAAGGGCACCGCGCGAATGCGCTGAACGATGCTGCGCCGCGATTGGCCGACGGCCACGCGCGGCGCCTCTCCGGCCCCGGGGTTCGCGGCGAGGCGGCTGCGTCGCCGGTCGATGGCGCGCTGAGCAGACCGCGAGCGGTTTGGGCGGTCGCTGTCGAGTCCCGACCTGCGGGTGCGAGGTGTCTGTTCGGGCGCCGTGTCGGCGGCGGTTCGGCGGTCGTCGAGCAACGTCATGATTGTCCCTTCTCGACACGTTCGATGGCGCGCACCCGTACCGGCGCCGACCGCGGGTTGGCGGCGAGTTCGTCCTCGTCGGCGCGTTGCGCGCCGCGGGTGACCAACGTGAACCGTGGCGCGGTGCCGGGCAGTTCGACGGGCAGCCCCCTCGGCGACGTCGACGTGGTGCGGGATGCGAACTCTCGCTTGACAATCCGGTCTTCGAGCGATTGATAGCTCATCACCACCGCGCGGCCGCCCACGTGCAGCGCGTCGAGCGCGGCGGGCAAGGCCAGTGCGAGAGCGTCGAGTTCATGGTTCACCTCGATGCGCAGCGCCTGGAAGGTGCGTTTGGCGGGGTGCCCGCCGGTGCGACGCGTCGCCGCGGGAATGGTGGCGTAGAGCAGTTCGACGAGCCGTCCGCTGGTGGTGAATGGCTCGGACTCCCGTTCACGCAGCACCGCCGAGGCGATCCGGCCGGCGAAACGCTCATCACCGTAATCGGCGAGGATGCGCGCGAGATCGCCGTGCGAATAGGTATTGAGGATGTCGGCCGCGGTCACCTCGTCGTCGGGGTTCATCCGCATGTCCAGGGGCGCGTCCACGGCATAGGCGAAGCCGCGGTCGGGCCGGTCCAACTGCATCGAGGAGACCCCGAGGTCGAACAGTGCGCCGTCGATTCCGTCGACACCCGCCTCGGCGAGCACCTCTGCGACCTGATCAAACCGGGCCTGATGGAAGGAGACCCGACTTCCGAAGCGGGACAACCGGTCCGACGCAATGCGCAACGCCGATGCGTCGCGGTCGATGCCGATGACGCGGACCGCGGGGAACTCCGTGAGAATCAGTTCGGAGTGGCCGCCGGCGCCGAGGGTCGCGTCCACCACCACCGGTTCGTCGACGCCGTCCCGGGTGAGTGCGGGTGCGAGCAGGTCGATCACGGATCGGGCCATCACCGGGATGTGGCCGTACTCGCCCGAGCGGTGCTCGTCGTCGTACTGCGCGTTCACCGCCCTGGCCTCCCGATGATGCCGACGGCACGCGCGCGAGGGAAGCGGCCATCCGCAATTGTTTCGACGGTCCCGGTTGGAGCGGGGTCCCGGCCCGGTCACGCACCTGGCGTTGGGGAAGTACGCCAGGGTCGATCCGGGTCGGGGCCTCGATCCAACCGGAGCCCTGTTCACTGCTCGCTCGTCTCGGCTACAGGACCGCGTTGAGTGCGGCGGAGTTTGCTGCCGAGAAGTTCTCCTCGTGTTCGTTCTGGTAGTCGCGCCATGCCTGCGCGTCCCAGATCTCGAGGTGGTCGAAACTGCCCACCACGACGCATTCCTTGGACAGTCCGGCGTACTTGCGGTGGTCGGCGGACAGGGTGATTCGTCCCTGCCCGTCCGGCCGCTGTTCGTCGGAGCTCGCGAAGAAGTACCGCTGGAACGCACGGGCCTCGGGATCGTTCCGCGATGCCTCGACGATCCGTTCGGCGATCGCGGTGAACTCCTCGGTGCGAAACACCGACAGGCTGTGGTCCTGTCCCTTCGTGACCATCACACCTCCTGCCAGTGCGTCGCGGAACTTCGCGGGCAGCGTGAGCCGCCCCTTGTCGTCCAACTTGGGCGTGTAGGTGCCGACAAAGCTCATGGCCGCCGATACCTCCCGCCCCTGGGTCAGGCGATCCGGTTCGTCTCACCCAGTGCTGCCACTGTACCCCACTTTCCACCACTTTCCACCCCAAACACCCCCGGAGCGGGCGTGTCGAGCGAATCAATGCAGCTAGAGGAGCAAAAACATGGTGGGGGAAACAGGCGCACGGATCACCGCGCCATCGCACAAACATGGATACAGATGTGAAGAAAAGCAATAAAAGTGGCTATTGAGGGCGCTCCCGGTGACCCCGTGGGGCAAAGTGGGGAGCCCGGAGGGACGAGTGGGCGACACGGTGGGACGGCGTGGGGAAAGGTGCGCGATCGACGATCGGAAACGTCAGAAAAGACGAAAGCCGCGCATCTGGTGATGTGCGGCTTTCGTGGTGGTCACCGGCCTGTCAGACCGGATCAGGTGTAATCAATCACTGCTGGTCGAAGCGGCGGTTGAAGCGCTCTTCCATTCGCTCGGTGAACTTGCGCTTGGGTGACGACGAACGGCCACCACCCTTGCCTGCGGTCGGACCGGCCTCGGGACGCTCCTTGCCACCTCCCCACAGGGCGAACAGGCCGGCACCGAACATGATGAGGAACCCGACGAGGCTGATGATCGGCAAGCTGCCGACGGTCAAACCCACCAGCGGACCCACGATCAGCAGAACCAGTCCGACGACGAAGATCGCGGCCGCCTGTAAGCGACGACGCCCCGACGACCTGCCCAGCCGCCGACGCTTGACGCTCGACGCGAACTTGGGGTCCTCCGCGTACAGCGCGCTTTCGATCTGTTCGAGCATGCGCTGCTCGTGCTCCGAGAGTGGCACCGACCCTCCCTTACCTGTTACCGACGACACATCATCGAGAAGTGGCGCCGCGGACGCCCGTCCCGTGACATGTGTTCGCGGCCTCAGACCTCAATGATACGAGCAGAACGCAAGCACGACCACCATTACGTCTGCTTGTCATCCATCTCGCGTGAAAACCTGATCGAAAAGTCCCCATCAGGCGGAGCGTCCGATTCGATCGACGGCCTGATGGGCGAGTCGGCCCTGCTCATAGGCGATCAACTGATCCTCGACGGCAGCGAGAAAGGCGACGACCTCCCGCCGCAGCCGCGCCGCCGCGGCCGGGTCGATCGATCGGCGAATACCCGACTCGATCTCCATGCGGGTGCGGGAGAGGTCGGCGAACCGGGCCGCGAAGTCCGAGAGGGCCGGAACGGTGGCAGAAATGCGCGACCAGGCGTTTGCCGAGACACGCCGCACCGGCCGGCCCGGGGGTTCGTAGATGGCCAGCGCCGCACCGGCCGCGCGCAACGCTGCAAGGTAGAACTGCCGGAATCGTTCAGGATCGTCGGGCACCGCATCGGCGTTGTCGAAGACCATTTGGGCCCGTTCGAGCAGATCACGCGAGCGACGCACCACGATGGGGTCGATCTCGGGCCGTGCAGCATGGCGCGCGGGCCCGCTCTCGCCCGATCCGTTCCTGCCCGATCTACCCGTCTGCCGCATGCCGCCCCTCCTCTCCCATCCCAGAACGTCGCGTCCCATCCCAGAACGTCGCGTCCCATCCCAGAACGTCGCGCCGGTCCACGTCCGCGTATTGATCTGTGGTGCCGACTTGTCGGGTGGTGGGCCGGTGGCAGGCGCTTCCCTCGCCCGCCACCGGACCACTCATCGTTGTCGCGGGCGGCGATGAACAGCTTGCGGAGGCGCATTCCTCGAACACCCGTTCGACATATTCAATATAGCTAGTGCGGCCGTACTCTTCAAGAGGAAGAGCGCACCGAGCAGCCGCCGCATTCCCGAGCGCCGACACCGGGTCACCGGGCGCCGGCACCGAACGCAGACCGGCGAGGAAGGACGACGAGCGAGTTGGCCATTCGCCTCGTGCGCCTGACCGGGCAGGACACCCCGGTCTGGTTGGAGCCCGCGCTGCACATCTATGTGACTGCCATGGATTATCCGCGTGGCACCGAGCACCACCGTGCGTCGCTGTGGCGCGAGCACATCGCCCGACCCGGGTGGAGCGCCCTTGCCGCGCTGGCCGAACCTCCGGCCGACCGGCTGCTCACTCCCGATGCGTTGCGCCGTCGAGTGGGCCCGCCCGTCTCCCCGACCGGAGACGAGGTCATGGTCGGCATCGCCTACGGCTACCGTGGCTCCGACGACCAGTGGTGGAACCAGCAGCTCCGGACCGGGCTTCGTCAGGCCGGCCGGAGCCGTGCGGCGATCGACGATATCGCCACCGGCTACTTCGAGTTGACCGAACTGCATGTGCATCCCGACGCGCAGGGACGCGGAATCGGGCACGAACTGCTGACCGCGCTCCTCGCCGACCGCCCGGAAAACCACGTCCTGCTCTCCACGCCGGAGATACCCGCCGAACGCAACCGTGCGTGGTCGCTGTACCGGCGGATGGGATTCGGTGACGTCCTGCGCAACTTCACGTTTTCCGGCGATCCCCGGCCCTTTGCCTTTCTCGGGCGCCGGCTGCCGCTGACGGCGCGACAACCGGTGCCCGAACGCACTTGGGCTCCCCATCCACCCCCGATGGCACGCTGAGGTCCGCGATGAGCCATCGATCCCCGCTGGACGCGGTTGTGGTGGGCGCCGGCCACAACGGCCTGATCGCCGCGGCATATCTTGCCGCGGCGGGGCGCACGGTCCGCGTGGTGGAACGTGACGTCGTCCCCGGCGGCGCCGTGTCGACGGTGGAACGGTTTCCCGGCTATCGCGTCGACCGCGGATCGTCGGCGCACCTGATGATCCGGCACTCCCCGATCCTCGACGAACTGGACCTGGGCGCCTACGGCCTGCGCTACATCGACTGCGATCCGTGGGCGTTCTGTCCCGCCACCGCGAAGGCACCCGCGCTGGTGTTCCGCACCGACCTCGACGAGACCTGTGCGTCGATCGCCGCCGCCTGCGGCGCAGCCGACGCCGATGCGTACCGGCGCTTCGTAGGTGTCTGGGCACCGCGCGCCCGGGCGGTGATGCGCTCGTTCTACGAGCCGGCCACCCTGGGCCGATTCGGTATGGCCTTCGCCGGACTCGGGCACACCGCAACCACCGCCCGCCCCGGGGCCGCGGTCGGCGCACGTGGCGGCCGGATGCTCTCGCTCACCCAGGAGCTGATGGCATCGGGTGACGCGCTGCTGGACCGATGGTTTGATTCCGAGCACCTCAAGGCTGCCCTGGCGTGGTTCGGTGCCCAGTCGGGACCGCCGATGACCGCGCCGGGAACCGCGCCGATGGTCGGCTTTGCCGCGCTGATGCACGACGTCCCGCCCGGCCGGGCACTCGGCGGAAGCGGCGCCCTCACCGAGGCGCTGATACGGCGTCTCACCGCCGAGGGCGGGGAGCTCATCACGGGTGCGGGCGCGGAGTCGATCACCCGATGCGACGACCACTGGCGGGTCACCACCGGCGACGGCGGGTCGCACTGCGCACACCGGGTGGTGGCCGCCTGTCATGTCATGACCACTCTCGACCTGCTCGCCGCCGGTTCGGTGGTCGCTCCCGGCCTCGTCGACCGCTGGCGCCGCCAGATCGTCATCGGGAACGGGATCGGGATGGCGGTGCGCCTGGCCACCCGTGGCCTCCCCACCTACCGCGACCTGCCCGCCGGGTTGCCCGCCCATGGTGTGCACTCGGGCCTCGGACTGATGGTCACCGACCGCGCGCTCCTGCGGCGGGCAGAGGCCGCAGCCGCCGTCGGCGAACTGCCGCCGCGGCCGGCCTGCGTGACGATGAGCTTCTCCGCCATCGACCCCACGCTGGCACCCGCTGGCAAGCATCTGGTGACCATCTGGGCCCAGTGGCACCCGCGTCATCTCGCTCGGGGATCGTGGTCGGCGGCGGCCGACCCGGCGACCGCGGCCATTCTCGACGAGATGGATCGCCACGCACCCGGCTTCAGCGACTCCGTCGAGCACCGCCATATCCAGACTCCGGCAGACCTCGAGTCCGAACTCGGCCTGATCGGCGGAAACATCATGCACGTCGAGATGAGCATCGACCAGATGTTCATGTATCGCCCCCACCCGGATCTGTCGGGACACTCGGTGCCCGGCGCCGACGGCATCCTGCTGGCCGGGGCATCGACGCATCCCGGCGGCGGCGTCACCGGGGCCAGCGGACGGATCGCGGCCGGACTGGCGCTCGGCCGACGCGCATTTCGGCGCGCCGTCACCGGAGGCTGACCGGCGGCCGGTACACGCGCGGGACCGGGATGCCCGAGGCCGCGGTGCGGGTCTGGCACCATGATCGGTGTGCAGCCGCCGATTCCGCGATCACTGACCCCGCTCGGTACCCCCGGCCACCTGTCGGGAGGTCCATCCGCACGGTCTGCCCGTACGCTGCGCGCCTCGACGGTGATCTCGATCGTCGCGCTGCTGATGGCGACGCCGCTGTTGTCGGGGTGCCTCACCCGGTCGACCACTGTCGGCGATCGGTTCGCGGGCACGGTCATCGTGGCCACCTCACCCGACAATCCGCGCGGCGCACCCAAACTCGACGTTCCCGAGTCCATGTCGGGCAACGTGTCCCTCACCGACTACCGGCAGGGGCCCGACGACGGTGACAAGAACGCAAACGGCAGTGGTGACACCAGCGGGAACACCGCGCAGTCGGCTCCGGCGCCACAACCGGGAACCACCGGACAGGGCGCCACCCTCGTGGGCACGAGGGCGACGTTCTCCGATCTCACCTCCGGACAGCTCAATCAGCTCGGCGACATCATCGCCAACTCGTTCGGCGATTCCGCGATGACGATGCAGCTCAACGCGAAGCGCAGCGGCGACGTGGTGCGCTTCCGCGGCACCGCCGACCTGAGTTCGCTGATTCCCGGGCGCGACTACGTGAAGCTCACGCTGGCGTTTGCCGGGCCGATCACCGCCACCAACGGCCAGCAGGATTCGGACACCTCCGTCACATGGACACCCGCGGCGGGCAAGGCCGCCGACTTCACCGCCGACGCAACCTACGCCGACCCGGCGACCGCGGCGTTCCCGGGATGGACGTGGCTCCTGGTGATCGTCTGTGTGATCGTGGTGGGCGCCGTGATCTACCTCGCCTACAACCAGCGTGACCGCACTCCGCGGCCGGGACGACCGCGGTCCGACGGCAGTGGCCGGTCACGCACCAACCCTCCCGCGGCGCCGAAATCGAACGGCGATGCCGAAGGACGACCGCCGACGGAGACCGCAACCCGCAGCGGCGCAGAAGGGGCCTGACCCTCCCCTCGGGCCGACGCTCAGCCCCGGACGGTCAGCGGCAATGCGTCGGACGTGTCGACGCCGAGGCGCCCGAGCACCTCGCAGGTCGCCTTGGCGAAATTGAGGCTGCAGAAGTGCAGGCCCGGTACCCCCTCGGCGATCAGTCGCTGCGACATCTCGGTGGCCAGATCGATCCCGGTGGCACGCACCGCCGCCCGATCCTCCTCGGGTCCGTCGCCGGCTGCTGCCGACAGCCGCGCCTCCACCTGCGGTGGGATCACCGACCCCGACAGCTCGACCATCCTGCGCACGCTCGCCAGCGAGGTGATCGGCATGATCCCGGGGATGATCGGTTTGGCACCCTGCTCGGGATCGGCGGCCACCACCCGGTCACGCAGGCGTAGATAGAAATCGACGTCGAAGAACATCTGGGTGATGGAGTACTCGGCACCCGCCCGCAGCTTGTTGACCAGCGCACGGGTGTCGTGGTCGAGATCCGGCGCGCGATGATGGCCTTCCGGGAACGACGCCACCCCCACGTGAAAGTCGCCCAGGACCTCGATCAGGCGCACCAGTTCCTCGGCATACGCAACGCCGTCGGGGTGCTTGACCCACTCGCCCAACGGATCGCCGGGTGGGTCGCCGCGCAACGCGAGAATGTTGGAGATGCCCTGGTCGGCGTAAGCGCCCACCAGCGACCGCAATTCGGCGATGCTGTGGTTGACCGCGGTCAGATGAGCAACCGGCAGCAGCGTGGTCTCGGCGGCGATCTGGCCGGTGATTCGCACCGTGCGGTCGCGGGTCGATCCTCCGGCACCGTAGGTCAACGACACGAACGCCGGGTCGAGTCGCTCGAAGATCCGCACCGCACGCCACAGCCGGGCCTCGCCCTCGGCATCTCGTGGCGGAAAGAACTCGACCGAGAACGGCACCGGGCCGGAATGGGGCGCGGCGAGCCGCTCGACGACCGACGGCGCCGGGGAGGTTGCGTTCACCGGCCCAGTGTACGGGCTAGCCTGAACGGGTGACCTCGACCGTTCCCGCACCCACGTCGCTGTCGGAGGTACCCACCGCGGTCGAGGAGGTACTCAGGGGATTCCTGGATCCCGCGATCGCCACCGCGGACGCGATAGCGCCGGTGGTCGGTGACGCGACCCGGGTGGTCGCCGACTTCGTACTCAGCGGCGGCAAGAGGGTGCGGCCCACCTTCGCCTACGCCGGGTGGTTGTGCGGACGCTCCGCAGTGGCCGCCGCCCGAGGCGCCGCCGGCGCGACGGGGACCGGCGAGACAGAGCCCGATGAGGGAGCGGTCACCGACGCCGACGCGTTACGGGTCTGCGCCGCACTCGAACTCGTGCAGGCCTGCGCTCTGGTGCACGACGACATCATCGATCATTCCGACACCCGACGGGGCCGCCCCACCGTGCATCGCGTCTTCGAACGCCGCCACGCCGACGCCCAGTGGCACGGCGACGCCGCCGAACACGGTGTGGCCGCGGCGATCCTGGCGGGCGACCTGGCGCTGGCGTGGGCCGACGACCTCGTGCATGGGCACACGCCGTTCACCGCGGTTCCCGCCGGCCGCCCGGTGGGCACCGGGTCGACGCCGCGGGCGCTGCCGGCCCGGGTGGGGCTGACGTGGGCGGCGATGCGCACCGAGGTGCTCGCCGGACAATTCCTCGACATCGTCAACGAGGTCAGCGGTGACGAGTCGGTCGCGGCGGCCTATCGGGTGATGGAGTTCAAGACCGCCGCCTACACCGTTGCCCGTCCGCTCGAATTGGGCGCCACTCTCGCGGGCGCACCGGAGACGCTGATCGACGATCTGCGGTCGGTGGGGCGAGATCTGGGGTTGGCCTTTCAGCTGCGCGACGATCTGCTCGGCGTCTTCGGCGATCCGGAGCGTACCGGCAAGCCGTCCGGCGACGATCTGGTGGCGGGTAAGCGCACGGCACTGCTCGCCGTCGGCCTCACCCGCGCACAGGACACCGATCCCGGGTTGGCCGACGATCTGCGATCGGTGATCGGCACGGAACTCTCACCCGAGGAACTCTCGACCGCACGCGGCATCCTCGTCGACGTGGGCGCCGTGCACGAGGTGGAACGCGAAATCGACGCGCTGCTGGATTCGGCGGTGAACACGCTGCGCGGCACCGAGATCGGCGATGACATCCGCACGGAACTGATCGCGATGGCCCATCGGATCGCCCACCGCGATGCCTGAGCGCCGATGAGTAGCCCCGGATGAGTAGCAAGGTCCGGTTCGACCTCCGGCTCGGTGTGGTGGGCTCGATCCTGGTGTGCCTGGGCGGGTTCGGGGTCGCCGACATTCCCCGCAACCATCCCGTCCTCACCAACCTGGGACTGAGCTGGCTCACCTATGGGCACGGTAAGACGTTGTGCGGCATGGCCTTCTGGGCGGGCGTGGCGGCCATGGTGATCGCGTGGATTCGGCTGGGCCGTGCGTTGAACGCGTCGGGATGTACGGTCCCGGTGCGCTCCTTGCGTCGATGGGTGCTCGCCTGGTCGGCACCCCTGGCCGTGACTGTGCCCTTGTTCAGCCGTGACGTGTACGCCTACCTCGGCCAGGGCGCACTGTTCGTCACCGGCTTCAATCCCTACACCGACGGCCCGGCGCATCGTCCGGGACCGCTGGTGGATTCGATGGCCCAGGTGTGGGCCACCACCACTGCTCCGTACGGACCGCTGTTCGTCACGATCACCCGGGCGGTCAGCGCGCTCACCGGCGACCATGTGATCCTCGGCGTGCTGGCCATGCGGTTGGTGTTGCTGCCCGGATTGTTCCTGTCGCTGTGGGCGATTCCCCGCCTGGCCACCCACTTCGGCGCCTCCCCTCAGGCCGGGTTGTGGCTGGTGCTGTTCAACCCGATGGTGCTCATCCACCTGGTGGGCGGTCCGCACGTCGAGTTGCTGATGATGGGTGTGCTGGTCGCCGGGGTGACCCTGGTGGCCACCGGACGTCACGCAGCCGGACTGGTGGTGCTCGGCCTCGCGGTGTCGATCAAGATCACCGCCGGGATCGCGGTGCCGTTCATGGTGTGGATCTGGCTGGCGCATCTGAGGGCACGACGCGGGGTCGGTGCCCGCGACGTGGCCGGCGTGTTCGCCGCGGTGGCCGTCATCCCGTTGGCCGTGTTCGCCGCGTGTACGGCCGTCACCGGACTCGGGTTGGGCTGGCTGACCGGACTGGGCTGGGCGGATCGCATCATCAACTGGTTCACGCTGCCCACGCTGATCGGCCATCTGGTGACCTTGGTGGCGGCTCCGTTCGTCGCGCTGAATCTGCAGCCGGTGCTGTCGGTCACCCGAATGGTGGGTCAGGTGGTGCTCGCCGTGATCCTGGTGTGTTTGTGGTGGCGTTCCCGGCCCACCGAGCGTGCCGCGATGGCCGGCCTGTGCTGGGCGATGCTGGCGGTTCTGGTGCTCGAACCATCCACGCTGCCCTGGTATTACACGTGGCTGTTGTGCGTCGTGGTGGCGTTCACGCTGCCCGCGCGGGCGCGGGCGGTGGTGGTCGCGGTGTCGGTGTTCATGTTGATCGTGTTCCAGCCCGACGATTCGATCCTGTTCTACAAGCTTCCCGAGACGCTGCTCGCGCTCACGCTGGCCGGGGTGGCCGCCTGGGCATCACTCAGACCAGACCCGCTGAGGGTGGGTGTACTGGCCCGACGGGCCTGGGGCTGACCGCGCGGGCCGATACACTCATGCGGTGGGTGCTTCACCGGGACAGGCCGAACCGATCAGTGTCACCGTCCGCAGCCGGCCGTTCACCTGCCTCGCGTGCGGCGAGGGTACGAAGTTCTGGGTGCGGGAGATGACCCTGGAGCGCCGGCGTGATGCGTACCCCGACTCGCATATCTGGGAGGCGACGTCGCGGTCGGCCACCTGCGACACGTGCGGGTACGTGCACATCTTCCGCACCAAGACCGCCTGAGCAGGGGTCAGCCTGAGCAGCGGTCAGAACGCCTGCGCCTGCGCGCGGCGGATCACCTCACGCGCCGCATGCGTGTGCAGCGCGTCGGCCGGGGTCAGCGCGAGATCGTCCTGCTGGGTGAACAACCACGCCATCACCTCGTCGCGGGTGTAGCCGCCGTCGAGGAGTACCTCGACGAGTCCGGTGAAGTGTTTCGCGATGCCCGCGTCGTCGAAGAAGACGCACGGGATGGCGGGTTGTCCGCCGCGGGACACGGCGAGCAGATGATGATCCCGGATGAGGTTGCGAACGCGATTCGTCGACACCCCCAACCGGTCGGCGACCTCATCGACGGTGAATGTCTCGACAGCGGCGGCGAGGGTGTCCGGCGAGAGCGGAAGTGAACTCACCCGCCCGAGATTACCGGTTCGCCCGCGGCGGGGCAGCCACAATTCCCCAGCACGGTTGCGGGGAACACGAAGGGGGTGCCGCCACGACGGCACGCAGCCGGTGACAACGTTCTCTACCGCCTCGCGGGTAGATTCGTCTCTCGTGAACAGCCCCGTCGATGTTCTGCTCGGGTCGATCCTCGAGGATCGGTACCGCATCGACGCGCCCATCGCCCGCGGCGGGATGTCGGCGGTCTACCTGGCACTCGACCTGCGGCTGGGTCGGGACGTGGCGGTGAAGGTGATGGACGCCCGGTACTCCGGCGACCCACAGTTCTTGCAGCGCTTCGAATTCGAGGCCAGGGCGGTCGCCGGGCTCAAGCATGCGGGCCTGGTTGCGGTCTACGACCAGGGCATCGACCACGGCACCGCATTCCTGGTGATGGAACTCGTCGAGGGCGGCAGTCTGCGCGAGCTGCTGCGCGAACGGGGACCGATGCCACCGCACGCGGTGGTCGCCGTCGCCGACCCGGTGCTCGGTGGACTGGGAACCGCCCACGCGGCGGGCCTCGTGCACCGCGACGTCAAGCCGGAGAACGTGCTCATCTCGGACTCCGGGGAGGTCAAGGTCGCCGACTTCGGGCTCGTGCGGGCGGTGGCCGAAGCGGGTGTCACCTCGGCCAGCGTCATCCTCGGTACCGCCGCGTATCTCTCCCCCGAGCAAGTCGAGTCCACGCATGCCGACGCCCGCAGCGACGTGTATTCGATGGGCGTGATGATGTTCGAGATGCTCACCGGGCGAACGCCTTTCCACGGCGACTCACCGCTGGGCCTGGCCTATCAGCGCCTCACCTACGACGTCCCCGCGCCGGGAGATGTGATCGACGGGGTGCCCGCGGAGTTCGACGAGGTGATCCTGCGGGCCACCGAACGCCGACCCGCAGATCGCTACGCCGACGGTTTCGAGATGCGCGACGCCCTGCTCGAGGTGGCCGATCTGCTCGATCTGCCGCCGTTCACGGTGCCCGCGCCCCGGCGCTCCGCCGAACGGGACACGATGGCGCGGGTACGGGCAGCGCATGCCGCGGTTCCGGCGCAACCGCACGGAACGCGGGTGGTGTCGACGCCCGCAGGACCCCCGCGCACCGCGTCCGATGTTCCGCCGCGCCCGGAATCCGTTGTGCGGGCACAACCGTCGGCGCACATCGTGGACGAGTCATCGGCGTCCGAGGTGACCGGCGGCCGCGTGCAGGTGCTGGTGTGGCTGGTGATCGTACTGCTGGTGGCAGCCGGTGCCGGTGGCGCGGGTTGGTGGGCCGGCGCTCTTCTGATCAGGTGGGCGCTCGGCTGACGGGATCAATCGCCCCCGCCGAAGGCGGAATCAACCACCCCGGCCGGAGGCGGGATCAACCGCCCCCGCCGAAGGCGGGATCAACCACGCAGCATCTCGGCCACCAGGAACGCCAGTTCCAGTGACTGCTGGGTGTTCAGCCGGGGATCGCAGGCGGTCTCGTAGCGGCCGGCGAGGTCGAGGTCGGAGATGTCCTGTGCCCCGCCGAGACATTCGGTGACGTTCTCGCCGGTGAGCTCGATGTGGATGCCGCCGGGATGGGTGCCCAGCGCGCGATGGACCTCGAAGAATCCCTGTACCTCGTCGACGATGCGGTCGAAGTCTCGCGTCTTGAAACCCGACGGCGACGAGTGGGTGTTGCCGTGCATGGGGTCGGATTGCCAGATCACCTTGTGGCCGGTGGCCTCCACGGCCGAGACGATGCCGGGCAGTACCTCGCGCACCTTCTGCTGACCCATGCGGGCGATGAGTGTCAACCGGCCCGGTTCGTTGTGGGGGTCGAGGCGCTGCACATACTCGACGGCCTGCTCCGGGGTGGTGGTGGGTCCGATCTTGACGCCGATGGGGTTGCGCACGAGTTCGGCGAACGCGATGTGGGCGCCGTCGAGCTGCCGGGTGCGTTCACCGATCCAAAGGAAGTGCGCCGACAGGTCGTAGAGCACCTTCCGGTCCTCATCGGGGCCCGCGGACGACCGCGGACCGACCGGTGGATTCGCGTTGGTGCGGGGATCGGCGGCCAGACGCAGCATCGCGCGCTCGTAGTCGAGTACGAGGGCTTCGTGTGAGGCGAAGATCGCCGCCGAGGCCAGGCTCGAGTCGGTGACGCCGCACGCGTCCATGAATCGCAGTCCGCGGTCGATCTCCGCCGCGAGCGCCTCGTAGCGGGCACCGGCGGGTGAAATGCGCACGAACTCGCGGTTCCAGTCGTGGACGCGGCGTAAATCGGCCTCCGAGCTGGTCAGTGCGCGCACCAGGTTCATCGCGGCGGCGGCGTTCGCATACGCGCGCACCAATCGCGAGGGATCGTGCGCGCGCACCGCCTCTTCGGCGGGAAAACCGTTCACCATGTCGCCGCGGTAGGACGGCAGTCCCAGTGCATCGATGTCGGCCGAGCGCGGCTTGGCGTACTGTCCGGCGATCCGGGCCACCTTGACCACCGGCATGCTCGCGCCGTAGGTGAGCACCACCGCCATCTGCAGCAGGGTTCGGATGTTGCCCTTGATGTGCGGTTCGGTGTTGTCGGCGAATGTCTCCGCACAATCACCGCCCTGCAGCAGGAACGCCCGGCCCTCGGCGACGTCGGCGAGTTGCGTCGACAGCGCCTCGACCTCGGCGGGCATGCAGATGGGCGGCACACTCTCGAGCACCGTGCGCATCTTGCGGGCTTCCTCGGCCGGCCAGCTCGGTTGCTGCAAGGCCGGACGGCTCATCGCATCGACGAATCGTTGCTCGAGGTCACCGGGCAGCGGGGGCAGGGTGGGCAGCTCGTCGATCGGAACGTCCACGGTCCAGTTCGTCACCACCAGACCAGGGTAGGTGAGGGTGTTCGCACCCTTGGCACCGCACCCTCGCACGGAACCGGCGGGAGTGGCCCGCAGTATTCGGCGAGATCGCGCCACGTCAGGGCGAGTCCGTACCCTCCGGGCGTCCGGACGCCTCGATGGCCCGCCAGCGACGCGCGTTGTGCCGGGCATCGCTGAGCGCGTCGTGGGCGTCGGCGGGCGCGGGTGGCAGTGCGGGCCGGCCGGCTGCCTCCCAGTGCTGTTTGAGTTCCCGCGTGAAGCGGGGAATGGCCCGTGGCAACGCCGTCATCGGCCCCCACAATTGGCAGAGCACCACGTGATCGTAGGCACCCACCCACGCCCACAGTTCGACGTCATTGCCCTCGGCGGTGAAGAACTCCAGCAGGTCCTCGCGGATGCGGCGTCGTGACCGCCACAGCGGCGACGACGGCGACGGCAGCTTGGGCAGCACGTTGGCACGCACCCAGTCGCCGGCCCGCGAGGGATCGAATTCGCTCGACACCGCGTAGTATTCTCGACCGTCCTCAGCGACGACACCGATCGATATGAGCTCGATCGTCCGGCCGTCCTCGATAAACTCCGAGTCGTAGAAGAAACGCATACTGGTAAGTATTCGTCACCCAGCAGAAGTGAAAGCGACCCATGCGCACATTCCTCAGCGCCGCAGATGAGCGACTGCGTCGATGGTCGCCGTCGCGGCGGGTCGGCGCGCTGATCGCGGTCGCGTTCGTGGCATCGGCGGCGCTGCAGATCGTCGGGGTGCCGTTCACCTCCAGTTTCGGTACCCGCACCCGGATCGATCTGGACGTCTACCGGCTCGGTGCGCAGATCTGGCAGCAGGGTCAGAGCCTCTACGCCGACGGATCGATGCCGTTCACCGCCGACGGGATCTGGCTGCCGTTCACCTATCCCCCGTTCGCCGCGCTCACCTTTGTCCCGCTGGGTGCGATGACGCTGGCCGTGGCGGGCGTCCTGATCTCGATCCTGAGCATCGCGCTGCTCGTGGTCGTCGTGCACATCACTCTCACCCTGCTCGGGGTCGGGATCGCGGCCAACCGGTGGTGGATGGCGCTGGCGGTCACCACCGGCGCACTGTGGTTCAACCCGGTCTGGATGACCCTGGGTTTCGGGCAGATCAACATCATCCTGTTGGCGATGATCATCGTCGACGTGTTCCTGGTGGGGCGCGGCCGGTTGCGCCACCTGGCGCCCGCCCAGGGGGTGCTCGTCGGGCTCGCGGCGTCGATCAAGCTCACCCCGCTGGTGTTCATCGCGGTGTTCGCGTCCGCACGCCGGTGGCGCGCCGCCCTCACCGCGGGGGCCACGTTCCTGCTTGCCGGGGCGCTCGCCTGGATCTGGCTGCCCGGCGATTCTCTCGGCTACTGGACGCACACGCTCTTCCACACCACCCGCATCGGGGACCCCGCCGGTCGCATCAATCAGAATCTGAATGCGATGTGGATCCGCATCCTCCCCGACTCCGTCGGCGCCGAACAGCTCGCCTGGGTACTCAGTTCACTGGCGGCCACGGCGCTCGCGGCCGCCGCGGTGTTCGCCTGCCGACCCGCCACCTCGTTCGCGCCCGGTGCCGGGCCGCGTGACCGGGTGAACGCCGTCCTGGCGACCTGCGCGGTGGCCGTGTGGGGTCTGCTGGTGTCCCCCACGTCGTGGGCGCACCACTGGGTGTGGTCCATCCCGCTCATCCTGGCGTGCGCTGTGGTCGCGATGCGCTCGACGGCACGCGCCGCCCAGATCGCCTATTTGACCCTCGTGGTGACCGGTGTGCTCATCTTCGCGATCGGACCATTCCAATTCCTGTCACCGGCGGTCCGCCACTGGTCCCTTCTCGACCATGTGCTCGGCAACGCCTATTCGATCTGGGGCGTGGCGGTTCTCGTCGTTCTCTGGCGGCTGCCGTTGCACGGTGAGCGCACATCCCGGGCAGCGAATGCCGATAGAGAACTCGCCGGGAGTCACTCGGCCTGAACGACCGGTCCCGTCATCCGACGGCGGCTGGTCGACCTCACGCGGCGGAGGCGGACTCGGGCGCATCCGGCTTTCCGGACTCCCCGGCCCCCGACTCCGCGTCCCCCGGCTCCCGGGACTTGGATTCCTTCAGGCTCGCGGCGTAGATGTCGACGTACTGCTGACCGGACAATTGCATGAGCTCGTACATGATCTCGTCGGTGATGGCGCGCTCGATGAACCGGTTGCCCTGCATACCCTCGTAGCGTGCGAAGTTCAGCGGCTTGCCGATGCGCACGGTCACCTTGGTCGGACGGGGGAACACGGTGCCCGGCGGGTTGAACGTATTCGTCCCGATCATCGCCACCGGAATCACGGGGACGCCCGTGTCCAGCGCAACACGCGCCAGGCCGGTCTTGCCCTTGTAGAGCCTGCCGTCGGGCGAGCGGGTGCCCTCCGGGTACATGCCCATCAGGTCGCCCTTCTCCAGCTGTCGTCGGGCGGCGGTGAGCGCACCCGCGGCGGCCTCCGCCCCGGAACGGTCGATGGGGATCTGGCCGACGGCCGTATAGAACCAACGTTGGAATCCGCCGCGCATCCCGGTGCCGTTGAAGTACTCGCTCTTGGCCAGGAAGTAGATGCGCCGCGGCACCATCAGCGGCAGGAAGAAGCTGTCCATCACGGCAAGGTGGTTGCTGGCGAGAATGGCCGGGCCCCGATCAGGGATGTTCTCCAGGCCTTCGACCGTGGGACGGCCCAGCAGACGCAGCAGGGGACCCAGCAACACGTACTTGAAGGTGTAGTACCACATCGACATTCACTCCGTTACGCCACTCACACCGCCGCCGCACGGAAATGCGCGACACGTCTTTGGGAGTGAACTTTACTCACCCGCCTGTGCATCCGTCATGCCATCACCCGCGCCGGTCCTCACACTCGCGGCCCGAGCGCACCCCGCTACGCGAGCGCGGCGCCGCGCTCGGCCAGTGACACGCGGGCCACCTCGGCGGCCCCGATCACGCCCGCGTTCTCTCCGAGCTGGGTGCCGCGAATCCTCGCGAGCTGCCGGTGGCCGGCACCGGTGACCGAGCGTGCGTAATGTTCGCGGGCCTCGTCGAGGAACAGCCCCGACGCGGCACCCACGCCGCCGGCGAGCACGATCAGATCAGGATCGAAGATGTCGGCGATCATCGCCAGGCCCTGTCCGAGTGAGGCGGCGAACGCGGCGAAAGCGGCGATGGCAACCGGATCACCGTCGGCTGCGGCCCCGGCCACGCGTCGACCGGTCAGGGACCCTGGATCGCCGGCCACGTCGGCGGCCAGCTGGCTTCTGCCCCAGTCGGCATCGGCGAGGAGTTCCACCACGGTGTCGACGAGTGCCGTTCCGCTGCAATACCTTTCCCAGCACCCGCGCTTGCCGCACGAACACGGCCTACCGTCGGGCACCACCGTCAGGTGGCCCAGTTCGGGGGCCACCCCGAAGCTGCCGCGATAGAGTGCGCCGTCGATGAGCAGCCCGGCACCGATCCCGGTGCCGATGGCCAGTACGAGGGAGTTGTGCCCGCGGGCTGCCGCGCCGAAGCGGTGTTCGGCAACGGCGGCGGCGTTCGCGTCGTGCTCGGTGATCACCGGGATCCCGACGCGTGCGGTCATCTCCTCGCCCACCCTGGCCTCCCGCCACGGAAGGTGCGGGGCGAACCGGACGACCTGACGGTCCGGGGTGAGAAAGCCCGCCACCGCCAGTCCCACCGCCCGCGCCGCCCACCGTGAGGTGAGTTCGCCGATGAGCCGCTCGAGACAGTGTTCGAGCGCCGCCGCGGTGGGCGGCGTGGCCGCACGCAGCGTGTCGAGCATGGCGCCCCGATCGTCGACCACCGACGCCCGCACGCTGGTGCCGCCGACGTCGATACCGATAGTCAAGTCCCCCATTACTTTTCACCTTCAGGTGCACGCACACGCGGACCGGGCACGGTGGGTGACTGCGGGGTCGATGAGGTGCCGGGTCCGAGTCGCACCGCGATCGGTTGATAATTCCGCGGGGGTGGGGACGAAGGGGCCGGAGTGGCTCGCAGCGCCTTGGCCACCGCTTCGAGGACGGCGATCAGTGCGGCGATCAGCCGCGCGAGCAGGTCGCCGATCTCACCGAGCAACGATGAGATCTCACCTGCGGCGTCGAGGAGTGTCGCGGCACTCGCGCCGCCGGCACCCGCACCGCCGCCTGCACCCGCACCGGTGGACCCGCCGGGTGCCCGGCCCGTCTCGAAGCCGCGAACGCCACCGCCGATGAGCGAGGCGAGCTGATCGATCTGGGCCGCGATACCGAGGATGAACTCACGCACGGGATCGCCGCCCGGCGCCGCGCCGTCCTCGCCCGTCGGATCGGTGCCGCGGCCGCGCTCGTTGCGATCGTCGGTCATGCCCGCACACGGTACCCGGTCGGTCACCGACGAGGCCAGACCGCCGGGTCCGGCCGGAACAACACATGGAGGCGGCCACCGTCCCACGACGCATCCACCACGACGCAGCGACGCAGCACTGACGGCAATCCCAGGCAGTGCCGTACGCCGCTCACGGTCACCAACAGGTCGTCACCGGAGCGTCCCAGCATCAGTTCGTCGGGACGAGGCAGGCGTTGCGACCAGGCGAGTTCGTACACCGGGTCGGCATGGTCGGCGGGCCGGGCGGTGACCTCCGCCGCCGCGGTCCCCCGCGCACATCCGTTCGGATCCCCCAGCGCCACTGCGAGTTTCCGCAATCGGGCGGCCCTGTCCAGCGGTTCGACCGACCGGGTGATGCGCCGCACCGTCACCGCGGGGTCGGCCACCACCGCCTCCGCTCCGATCTCGCGGGGCACGGCTGACACGCCCTCGTTGACGTGCACCGCGGTCAGTGGCAGACCGAGCAGATCGATGGTCGCGAGGTGCTCGGGCAGCAGACGCGCGCCGCGATCGTCGGCACCGACCACCAGGTGGACCGCGACCGCGGTGGCGTCGGTGAGCAATTCGGTCACATCGGCACAGTCCCGGTCGATCGCGTCGAGAGCCGCCGTCAACTGCGCCATGGCCGGACGTTCGGCCGCCGCGGAGAGCCGCCGGTGTCGCGGCCACAGCCGATTCAGCGCCTGGCGCAGCACCGATCCCGCGTCGAGGACCGCGTATGGGTCACCGACCCCCGACAGGTCGACGACGATACGATGCCAGCGTCCGCTCACCGCCTCGTCGCGGATGCGTCGCATGAGTAGGAAGTCGTCGATTCCGGGCAGGGCGACGACCTCGGCCGCGTCGATCCCGGCCACCGTGTCCAGTGCGGGTGGTGACATCTTCGAGCGGCTCGACGCGTCGACGAGCAATGCGGTGAACGCCGACCAGGACCGGGTGGTCAGGTCCAGCCGATCCAGGCACAACAGGTGCAGATGGTTCGAGACCGCGATCGCCTCACCGGGCGCGCGAAACACCCCGAGGATCTCCGGCACCGGAGTCCAGCGGTCGACGGTGATGAGCAGGGTGTGCCGCCGCTCGTCCCCCACGCCGACATCACGCGACCGGCCCCGTGGTCGAAGCACCGCGCCCGCGGCCGCGATCATCGACACACCGGCGCCGCCCGGCCCGAGAACGACGTGGATGGGGGTGAGATCGATCAGCCTTCGACCCTCTTCTTGAGGTCGTTGAGCGCGGCGTCGGTGATCGCCTTCTCGGCACGTCGTTTGAGCTGGCCGATCATGGGCACCATCAGATCCACCATCAATTGATAGGTGACCTTCGTCGATCCGGGGACCTGCTGGCTGAGCAGGTACCGTCCGCGCTGGTCCTTCTGCAGATCGCTGGAGACCAGCTCCCAGGAAACCTCGTCGCCGATCGCGCCCCAGTCATAGCGGAGCACATAGGTGTCCTGCAGAACCCCGGCATCGAGCACGAACCGCACCTCGCGGGCGCGCCCGGTTGAATCCTTCTCGGTCACCTCGACCTCGCGCGCAGCCGTCACCCACGCCGGGTAGTTCTCGAAATCGGCGATCACCGACATGATCTCGTCAGCGTCGGCACCGATCACGATGGACCGTTCGGTGTAGTCGGCCATCAGCCGTCCACACCTGCGGCGGTGACCGCCGGATCACCGACACTGCGACCGGATTCGAGTCGATCCTTGATCTCGAAGGACATGCGCTTACCCAGCACCCGGTACCGGTGATTCAGCGCGACGAGATCCCCACCGGCAACCGCGCCCGCCGGTTCGCCGTGGAGGAAGTAGTGCAGCACGAAACCGTCCATGACGGGTTCGCACCAGATCTCCATCGTGCCCGCGACGGGTCCGGCCACGGTCCACCGCACTCCCTGCGCACCACGGTCGGCGGTGACCGTGAGTCGCAGGTCGGGCCACCAGTGTCGCCACCGGCCACGGTCGTCGAGCGCGGTGGCCGCGAGTTCTGGGGCGGCGGCAACGAACGTCTCGTCGGCCACCTGGATGCTCGTCACAACACTTAGCTTCACATACTCGCCCCAAAGCCGGGTAGAGACCTGCGCACCCCGCTTCCGCGGGCCTGCGCAGACGGACGATTTCGAGTCGATGACGCGCAGCGATACGATCAAAAACGACACATCGACAGTGCCCCGGTGGCGAAAGGTTCCTGCAGCATATGAGTGCCATCCAAAGTGAGTTCAGCGCGCCCGCCGCGTTCACCGTCGGACCCGATGAGAATTGCACCGACATCCTGTTCGGGATCGCCGAGCGCACACCGGGCAAGACCGTGTTCCGGCGTGAGGAACGCGGCGAATGGGTTCCGGTTCGCGCCGACGAGGCAGCGGCCAAGGTCACGGCACTGGCCAAGGGACTGATCGCCTCGGGGATCGCACCGGGCGACCGCGTGGCACTGCTCTCGAGCACTCGCCTGGAGTGGTGCCTGCTCGACTTCGCCATCTGGAGCGCCGGGGCCACCACCGTGCCCATCTACGACTCCTCGTCTGCACCTCAGATCGATTGGATCATGCGCGACTCGGGCGCTGTCGCGATCATCGTCGAGGACGCCAAGCACCGCGTCGCCTTCGACAGTCTCGACTCGCTGCCCGGCCCCGTCCAGGTCTTCCAGATCGACGAGGAGAACGGTCCCGGCATCATGGCCGCACTGACCGCCGCCGGCGCCGAGGTCGACGACGACGAGGTTCACAAGCGCCGCATGACACTCCACTCGGAGTATCCGGCCACGCTGATCTACACCTCCGGGACCACCGGTTTGCCCAAGGGGTGCGAACTGACGCACGCCAACATGCTCTCCGAGGTACGAGGCGTTCTGGAGAGCAACCTCCGGACTCTGCTCGGACCGGAGAAGCGGCTGTTGATGTTCCTGCCTCTGGCACACGTGCTGGCCCGCGCGATCACCTTGGTCGCGATCGAGGCCGGCGTCGAGGTGGGCTTCACCTCCGACACCAAGAACATCGTGGCCACGTTCGGCAATTTCCAGCCGTCACTCATCCTCTCGGTGCCGCGCGTGTTCGAGAAGGTGTACAACAGCGCACACCAGAGCGCCCGCAAGGGCGGCGGCCTCAAGGCGCGGATCTTCCACGAGGCCACCCAGGCCGCCGTCGCCTACTCCAAGGCGACCGAAAGCGGTCGCGTCGGCCCGTTTCTCAAGGTGCGGCACAAGATCTTCGATGTGTTGGTGTTCAGCAAACTCAGGGCCGCACTGGGCGGCCAGTGCGAGCTGGCCATCTCCGGCGGCGCGCCGCTGGGCGCCTTCCTCGGCCACTACTTCAACGGCGTGGGCATCCCCGTCTACGAGGGATACGGACTCACCGAGACCACGGCCGCGTTCAGCGTCAACGTACCCGGTGCGTCGCGCGTTGGCACTGTCGGTAAACCGTTGCCGGGCAACGAGGTTCGTGTCGCAGACGACGGCGAGGTGCTCCTGCACGGCGGCGTCGTGTTCAAGGAGTACTGGAACAACCCGGAGGCCACCGCAACGGCACTGGAGGAGGGTTGGTTCCACACCGGCGACCTGGGCAAGGTGGATGCCGACGGGTTCATCACCATCACCGGCCGCAAGAAGGAACTGATCGTCACCGCGGGAGGCAAGAACGTCTCACCGTCGGGCCTCGAGGACATCATGCGCGCCACCCCACTGGTGTCGCAGGCGGTGGTGGTCGGCGATCAGAAGCCCTTCATCGGTGCGCTGATCACGATCGACCCGGAGGCCTTCCCCGGCTGGAAGCAGAGCACCGGCAAGCCCGCCGACGCAACGGTCTCCGATCTGGCCGACGACCCCGACCTGCGCGCCGAGATCCAGGCGGCGGTCGACGAGGCCAACAAGACGGTGTCGCACGCCGAGGCGATCAAGAAGTTCCGCATCCTGCCGTCGGACTTCTCCGAGGAGAGCGGTGAGATGACACCGACACTCAAGGTGAAGCGCAACGTCGTGGTCGACAAGTACGCCCACGACATCGCCGCGATCTACGGCAAGTAACACGCGGCGGTCCGCATGCGCTGCGGCGCCGTGAGCTGCGGCGCCGCGATTTGTCGGTGGCACGGTTTACGGTGAAACCACGATCGATCGACGCCCCCGTCTCGGGTTTGGTCCGTTTCGGGTTGGTCCGTTTCGGATTTGGTCCGTTTCGGATTTGGTCCGTTTCGGGTGGAGTCGGTCGAAGGGCACCGGTCCGTGATCCTTCCGGTCGAGGCACGTGCCCTCCATCTCCGATGACGTGACCAGAATCCGGCGATGGCCGCAACAACCGAACATCGTGCGTGCCCGCCACAGAGCAGGGTCAAATCCCTTCCCTCTGTGCGATAGGAGCGTCACCGGATGTCAGCATCGTCGTGGTCCGTGTTACCCACCGAGTTTCTCGGTGGGGTGGACCCGGCCTACCCCGACGAGGACGAGATGGTGTCGCTGCTCGGCAGCCTCGACGCCATCCGTCGCGGCGAGTCGTACCTCGCATGGGCGCGCTACCGGATCGTCGCAGTCCTCTACGACCGGCTGGTCGCCGCCCGCGAGATCGGCGACGGCCTGATTGTCGACGGATTCGCCGACGCCGCCGCACGCATCGCGAAACTCTATGCGCTCCCCCGTCGCCGCGCGGAATCGATGCTCGGCGACGCGGTCGCACTGCGCGATCGCCTCCCCGAGGTGTTCGATTGTCTGCGTGACGGTCTCGTCACCGACGAGCAGGCCCGCCTGATCATCGCCCGCACCGATCTGATCGAGGAACGCAATGCGTTGATGCCCGTCGTCGACGGGGCCATCGCGGCCACCCTCCGTGGGAAGAAGGGCGCGTGGACCCGGGCCCGGCTGCGTGACATGGCCGACCGCATAGTCTTCCGAGCCGACCCCCATTGCGTCCGGGAACGTCGCCGCGAGGCCCTGGACAAACGTGGCATGTGGACGGAGAACTTGGGCGACGGCGTCGGCGAGATCACCGGAGTGATGACAGCCGAGAACATCCGCATCGCCGCAGCGGGCGTTCACGCGCTCGCCGACGCCGCCTGCGACCACGACGGCCGCACACGTCCGCAACGCGCCTCCGACGCCATGTTCGCGCTGCTGTCGGGAACTCGTTTCGAATGTCAGTGCGGCCAAGACAACTGCGCCGCAACCATTCCCGACCCCGCCACCATCCCGCCGGCCGACCCCGAAATCGTCATCCACGTGGTCTGCAGCGAAGCCACGCTCACCGCCACCCCGGACACCCACACCCCAGACATCCCCAGCACGCCCGGCACCGCCCCGGCGACGATCGACGTGGAAGCACTCACCGGCTTCCTCGACGGCCACGGCATCATCGGCGACACCCACGTGCGCGACCTGGCGGCGCGGCCCGGTGCGATCATCGCACCACTGGTGCCACCTGACGCGCACCCGGGTCCGGACGGCACCGTCGTCCTACCGGCCCATCAGCCCGCGGACCCGTATCACCCGTCGAACGCACTCGACACGTACGTCCGCTGCCGCGACGGCTACTGCTCCGAACCCGGTTGCGAGTACTCCGCGTGGCGGGCCGACCTCGATCACGTCGAGGAGTACAACCACCACGATCCGGCTGACGGCGGCACCACCGTCGCGGACAATCTCAACGCCAAGTGCCGAACGGGTCATCTGCATAAGACGTTCGGAGAGTGGACCGACGACCAGTACCGCGACAGCAATGGGCGCCTGGTCACCGAGTTCATCACTCCCGAGGGATTTGTCATCCCTGCGGATGCCGAAACCCTCGAAGACCTCTTCCCGGGCCTGCGCGGCATCCGCTTCGAACCACCCGAACCACCACCCCGCCGCCGACGGCGTCGGGATCGCCACCCCGACGACCCCGCCCCCAGCAACCCGGCCCGCCGATCCGGCACCCGGGCCGCGAACAAACATGCCCGTCGGCGTGCCGAGCGACACCGAAACCGCAAGCGCAACAACGCGGGTGGCGACCCGCCCTTCTAGCTCGCACGCGGCGGGTCGGATCACCGCGGACGGTTGGCGAGTGAGATCCGCGGGCTACCCCAAACTGCCGCAGCTACAGCAACTGCCGCAACCGCGCGGCCATGTGCCCCCACTGCCAGTGATCCTCGGTGAAGCGCCGGCCTGCCGCGCCCATGCGCGCCGCGGCCGCTCTGTCTCCGAGGATGCCGAGGATCGCCAGTGCGATGGCAGCGACGTCGGTGCCGTCGACAACGGTGCCGGTGACACCTTCCTGCACCGTTTCCGGTGCACCTCCGGACCTACCCGCAACCACCGGCACACCCGACGCGGATGCCTCCAGGTAAACGATCCCGAATCCCTCCACGTCGAGTCCGCCGCCCCGGGTGCGCGACGGCATCGCGAAAACGTCACCGACGTTGTGATAACTCGGGAGCTCTTCGGCGGGAACCGAACCCGTGAAGATCACGTGCTCGGCAACTCCTTCGTCGGCGGCGAGCTGATGGAGCTTCTTCGCATACGGTCCGCCGCCGACGATGACCAGCGCCGCGTCGGGGATCTCGCGCCGGATCAGCGGGAGCGCGCGGATCAACATGTCCTGCCCTTTGCGCGGCACCAGCCGCGACACGCACGCGATGGTCGGCCGATCCCCCAGCCCCAACTGCTCGCGCACTCTCGCGCGCGCCGCGGCGTCGGGAACGAACCGTCGGGTGTCGACGCCCGGTGGCAGATACTCCAACGCAGCGTCACGACCGAATGCCGAGGCGAACCGGCCGCGCGTGTACTTGCTGACGTAGGTGATGGCATCGGTGTGGTTGCCGATGTAACGCAAGACATTTCGGGCCACCGGCAACATCGACCAGCCCACCTCGTGTCCGTGCGTGCTGGCGATGACGCGGTGGGCACCCGCGCGGCGTAGGTGCGGTGCCAGCACGGCCAGTGGTGCCGCCGCACCGAACCACACGGTGTCGATCTTCTCGGCGCGAACGATCTCGGCCGCACGACGGGCCACGAACGGAGTGGGCAGCATCAGGGTGGTCGGGTGCCGATACACCCGGTAGGGAACGTGCGCGTCGAACTCGACGTGACTCCGCCCGCGCCAGCGCGGCGCATACACCACGATGTCGTCGGCGGGCAGCAACTCGACCAGGTTCTGCAGATACTCCTGGATGCCGCCGGCACGCGGCGGAAAGTCGTTGGTCACCAATAGGGTTCGATGCACTTATCTCCTCATCCGGGCACTTGTTCGGTGAGCCACCGCTGCCAGGACGCCACAAGTTGCGCACGCGTGACGCCCAGCGCCGTCGAGATGGCGACGTCCTGACGGGCGACAACACCCGAGGCGGCGACCCCGCGGTAGAGCGCCTTCAGTCGGACCTCACCGTATCGGTCGGCGACGAAAGCGGCCAGCGACCACGCGGACTGGTAGGCCAGGGCCGATTCCGGTCCCGACACCGCGAACTGCTCATTCGTCGGCAACTGCCGCGGTGGACCGCCCGCGCGTACCGCGGCGGCCAGATCGGGCGCGGCATCCTCGAGCCGAACGTAGGTGCCCTTGCGGCCCACGTACTCCGCGAGACCCTCCGTCATCCACATCGGCGCATCCGCCGCTGTGACCGTACGAGTCGCGACATGTGTCAGCTCGTGGCGCACCACCACACCGAGCACCGGCGACGCCAGGTCCCGCGCAGACGGCGTCAGCACGATCCGCTGACCCGACGCCACGCCTCGGTCGACGGTGCCGAATGTGGTGGCCGCAGCGGCCGCTTGCGTATCGGTCGTACTGCTGCCGGCCACACCGAACTCGGCGGGCTCTGCGGTGGCCACCACCACCGCACGGCGTGGCCACTCGGTGCCCCAGAAGGCGGTCACGGCCGACACCGCGCCCGGGAGTAGGCCGCGGACACGTGTGACGGTCTGCGCCGTCCCCGGATACGACGCCACCACCGACACCCCGCCGCCGGTCAACACGTCGGTGGCGGCGAGCCCGGGCAGCTCCCAGAGCTGCGGATCGGGCACCGGTTCGCTCAGCAGGCGCTGATCGCCGACAAGTCGCCAGGTGTCACCCTCCCCGCTGTCGTAACGAGCGACGATCAGTTGGGTGTCGACGACCACGTCCGGCTCGTCGACACCCGGAAGCGCCGCCCCGCCGAGGGCGTAGTGCAACTCCACCGGCGCCACCCACGTATCGGTACTGCCCGCCGCATCCAGCCGACCGGCCACCTCCGGCGGCACCTGGATCTCGGCCTCTTCCGTGGGCGCGAGCCGGTAGGCGAAGTCGCGCAGCTTCAATGCCCCGCCCCGCGCATCGGCGCTACTCGCGGACGACGACGAGGACGTGCTGCCGCCCCGCGACGCGTCGGCCGAGAGGTTGTCGGCGGCCACCGTGAACCGCGCCACGAATGCACGATCCGCGCCCGCGTCGAACAGGGCACGCAGTGCCGCCTGATCGCCGGATCGGATGTCGCGGGTCAGGTCGTCGAGCAGCCGTTGCACACCCTCGGCGCGTTGTTGCAGGTAGACGTTCGGATTGGTGGTCGTGGTGGCCACCGACGTGCCCGACGTGCCCGACGTGGACGTGGGCGGAGACGAACATGAGAGGGTGCTACCGGCGACCGCAGAGCCCAGGGTCAGGCACACCAGGAATCGACCGATGCTGCGGCGTGCGGCACACACAGCGCGCGGCCGCGGGTCAGGCGTAACGGCGTGCCGCCGCGTATGGCCCGGCCTGGTCGATCGGAACCACCTTCACCGGCACCCCGAACGTGGAGGCATGGATGACGTAGCCGTCGCCGACGTACATGCCGACGTGGTGGGCGTCGGAATAGTAGATGATCAGGTCGCCGGGCTTGAGGTTGTTGCGATCGACCGGTGTACCCGAGGCCATCTGTGCCTCACTCGAGCGGGGAAGGGTTTTGCCTGCCTGCCGGTAGGCCCACACCATCAGTCCCGAGCAGTCGAAGGAATCCGGGCCCGTCGCACCCCACACGTAAGGGTCTCCGATCCGGGTGATGGCCGCCTGGACCGCCACCAGGGACGCCGCAGTGCCCTTCGGGATGAAGCGGGGGTCGAAATCGAACTTCGGTCCACGCAATTCGGCGAGTTGTTTGCCGGTCATCGTCTGATAGATCGCGCGCACCTGGACGGCCTGGAGTTGGAGATCGGCCTGCTTGGCCTGCAGGTCGCCACGAACCCGCTCGGCGGCGGAAACGGCCACCGTGGCCGCGGCAGCGGTGCGGTCGGCGTCGTTCTTGGCGACCGCGGTCTCGGCGCGGGCTCGCTTGAGCCCCTTCAGATCGGCTGCGGCGCGGCGCGAGATCATCTCGAGGCCCGACATCTGGTCGAGCAACGACTGCGGCGAGTCGCTCACCAGCACCGCGTACAACCGGTTGACGCGTGCACCCTTATAGCTCGCGCGCACGATCGTGTCGACCCGCTTCTGGTAGCGGTCGAGCGTCACGCGAGACGTGTCGAGCTTGCCCTGCGCATCGGCGGACGCCTTGCGGGCCGCGGCGACGATCCCCCGCTGCTTGTCGTACTCGATCTGCGCGTTGTGCATGGCCTCGGCCGACTTCTCGGCGTCGGTGCTGAGTTGGGTGTAGCGGGCCAATAGCTGGTCGGCGGTGCGGGTGGGTTCCGCGGTCGCGCGTGGCGCACCCGTGATCGCGCCGAGTTGGGTGACCGCGAGAAGCGCAACGAGGAGCGCGATGACGAACATCGCAGGTCGCATCCGCGTCGACGCGGCCGAACCCGACCCGAAAGGTACCGAAACCACGGTGTTCCTACTCCTAACCGCTTTCGGTCGCCGGACCCGCGGTGTGCCGCGGCAGTGCCGACCACCCTACGGGGGTGGGCACGTCCGGTGACCGGTTCGGGCGGATCACGCGTGTGTGCGCGACCCGCCCGACCTCATACTCTGCTGGCTTCGCGACGCTCAGTAACGCCGGATTCCGGTGAGCTCCCAGTTCTTGACCACATCTTTCTTGACGGGCACACCGTAGGTGGAGGCGTGGATGAACTGCCCGTTGCCGATGTAGAGGCCCGCGTGGCTTCCGCCATTGAAGATGAGCACGTCGCCGGGCTGCGCATCGGCGAGTGTCACCGCGCGTCCGCCGCCGAGCTGACCGTAGCTGTCGCGCGGAATGGTGCGTCCGGCCTGCTTGTAGGACCAGTAGACGAGTCCAGAGCAGTCGAAGGCATTCGGACCGGCCGACCCGTAGGAGTAAGGAGCACCGATCTTGCTCTCCGCCGCCTTCACTGCCTTCTGGCCTGCGGTGAGCACGGGGGCCAGCAGCGACGGGCCGCCCTTGGGCTTGAACTGCTGCGGTACCTGGCCGTCGCTGATGCCCGGGACGCTGAACTTGCCGAGGTTGGGGATCTCGACGGTGGCAGCGGGCGCGGGCTTGGCAACCGGCTTCGCGGCGGGCTGGAACTGCTGTGGGATCTGCTTGGTGTCGACACCGGGCAGCTCGAAATTCCCGAGATTGGGCACGTGGACCGGGGCGGCCAGGGCCGGACCTGCGGCGGCGGCGGCGAGCGAACCGAGCGTGATCGATCCGGCGATCACCGCCTTCTTGGCAACCTTGCCGCGGTCGGGCTGTTCCAAACGATGTTTGGCCACGAAGCGTGTTCTCCTTTGTCTTCTCCCTCGACCGCCGACCGGGTTAGCTGTCGGATTCGGGCCGGAAGAAATGGCCCTACGCGCGTCGTTGCAGGTGCAAACACCCGCATGGAGAGCGCGACTCACCCCGATTCGGATTGCGCCGAAAAAGTGTGGTTCCCCGGTTCGCCGTTGCCATTTGGGCTTCGGCGATTGAGCGGTGACCGTTGCGAACCACTCCTGTTGGAGCGGGACGCTCCGCAAAGGTCTCGGAAAGGTTACGAAATCGGATGCGTGTCTGTCCACTAGGGGACACGATCCGAAAAAACCGTGTCGCGTCAGCTCACCCGCAACGCACGCGGACCGAGTCGCCCGGCGGTGTTCTGACCTGTGCGGATACCACTTCTTGCGGATCGTGCAGCAGAACTCGACGCCATTGCAGACGCGGCGAACACATCGATCGCCGCGAGTATTTCGGCGTCGGGGTCGGCGGGGGCGGCCACCTCGGTCACGACCCCGTCCCTGGGTGCGTTTTCGCAGTTGGGACCGGTAAAGAGCACGTTCATCATGCAGCCCGCACAGGCCTTGTGACGACCGGGACAAGTCGTGCAGTCGATGTGCAACATGTGATCTCCATCTCATTTGTGGTCGGCCGTCGGGTCGGAGTGTTTCCTCGCGTCGTATCGGGCGGCTTCCCCTACTCGTCCGAGGCGACTTCTGGTCCGGAGACGACTCAGTTCGGTCGATCTGCGTTCGAGACGCACACTAGGCACCGGCACCGACAAAACCGTTACGCGCCGAGTGAGGCCCACAACGACGGCACCGGCCGTAACCGCCGGAACCATCCGTCACGGGCGTCGCTCGACAGAACTGTCGTCCCATCGAACTAACGTTCGCGGTGTGACAGTCTCGGGCCATCAACTCTCCTTCACCGATCTCGCCGACGATGGCGTCGCCGACGACTTCTCCGACCGCTCCCTGTTCGAGACAACACTGGTCGTCGTCGACCTCGAGACCACCGGCGGCAGCGCAACCGATGATCGGATCACCGAGATCGGCGCGGTCAAGATCCGTGGGGGTGAGGTGATCGGCGAATTCGCCACGCTCGTCGACCCGGAGCGGTCGATCCCCCCGCAGATCGTGTCGCTCACCGGCATCACCGAGGCCATGGTGTTCGCGGCCCCGCCGATCGCGCAGGTGCTGCCCTCGTTCATCGAGTTCGCGCGCGGCTCGATCCTGGTGGCCCACAACGCGCGATTCGACATGACCTTCTTGCGCCAGAACGCGCTGCGGCTCCATCTGGACTGGCCGTTCACCGCCACGCTGTGCACGGTGACGATGGCGCGACGCATCCTGTCGCGCGAGGAGGCACCAACGGTGCGGCTGTCGGCGCTCGCCGACCTCTTCGACGTCTCCGTGCGCCCCACCCACCGCGCACTCGATGATGCGCGTGCCACCGTCGAGGTGTTCCACCACCTGCTCGAGCGGGTGGGCAATCAGGGAATCCAGAGTTATCGCGAACTCACGCGCTATCTGCCCCGGACCGACCCACGCCTGCGTGCCAAACGTCACCTCGCCGATCACCTGCCCGCCCGGCCCGGTGTCTACCTGTTCCGGGGGCCGTCCGGCGAGGTTCTCTACGTCGGCACCGCCACCGATCTGCGGCGCCGAGTGCGCAGCTATTTCACCGGGGCCGACCCACGCCGACGCATCGGCGAGATGGTGATGCTCGCCACCGGCGTCGACTACGTCGAATGCGCCCACGCGCTGGAGGCCGGTGTGCGTGAGCTGCGGCTGCTCTCCGCCCACGCCCCCGCCTACAACAAGCGGTCCACCCAGCCCTGCCGGGGCTGGTGGGTGACGGTGAGCGCCGAACGGTTCCCCCGGCTGCGCGTCACCCGCTCCCCCGGCGACGTCAGTCTCGGGCCGGTGCCCAACCGCACCACCGCCACGGCCATCGCCGACACCATCTCCCGCGCAGCGGGTCTGCGGACCTGCACCACCCGACTCTCCGGTTCGGCGACGCATCATTGGTGTCGCACACCCGAGGACGGCGGATCACCGGTCGGCGGTTGCGCGGCCGCCGACACCCGTCCCCAGACCGTGCCCGACTACCTGCCACGCGTCACCGCCACCGTCGACCTCCTCACCGGGCAGCGCGACGACCTGCTCGACACGCTCACCGGTCGCCTCGAACGGCTCTCCGCGGCGCACATGTTCGAGACCGCGGCCCGCCACCGCGACCGGGTGGCGGCAACGATCGACAACCTTGCCCGCTGCCAACGCCTGACCGCCTTGTGCTCGATCGCGCAGCTGGTGGTGGCCCGCGGCAACGACTCGGGAGGATGGGAGATCGCGGTGATCCGCCACGGCCGCCTGGCCGCGGCCGGTGTCGCTGCCCGCGGTGTGGCGCCGATGCCCGTCGTCGACATCCTGGTGGCGTCCGCGGAAACCGTGGTTGCCGCCGACGCCGGTCCGCTGCTGGGCGCGCCCGCCGAGGAGGCCGCGCTCCTCTACCGGTGGGTGACCGACACCGGGTCGCGGATCGTGTCGGCCACCGACGCGTTCGCGCTACCCGCCCGCTCCGCACAGCGCAGACTCGAGTGGTCGCAGACGGCCCGGGAGGCCCGTGAGTCGCGAACCGCGGTGCCCGCCCGCCCACTAGGCTTGCGGCCATGATCACCGCCATCGTCCTGATCGACGCCGACGTCCATCAGATCCCGGAAACCGCGCAGGCCGTCGCCGACATTCCCGGTGTCGAAGAGGTGTATTCGTGCGCCGGCGACGTCGACCTGATCGCGAAGATCCGGGTGCGCGATCATGAACAGATCGCCGAGGTGGTGACCGGCCGGATCAATCGACTGCCCGGGGTGCGCCACAGCGCCACCCACATCGCGTTCCGGAGCTACTCCAGTTCCACCGTGGAGGGCGGATTCTCCATCGGCGAGGAGTAGAGACAGCAACCGATGACGGGTCAGGCGCGCGCGAGTGCCCCCGACAGCGCGACCCAGCGATCCAGCAGCGCCGCCGCGGCGCCGGAGTCGATCGCGTCGGCCGCGCGGGCCATGCCCGAACGCAACATGGCGTGCATGCCGGCGTCATCGGTCGGGCCGGTCTGCTCGGTGGCGACGATCGCACCGGCGGCGTTGAGCAGCACCGCATCGCGTACCGGACCGGTGGTGCCGGCCAGCAGGTCGCGCGCGATCGCCGCGTTGACCGTCGCATCACCGCCCTGCAGTGCCGAGAGTTCGACGTAGTCGATGCCGAGTGCTGCCGGGTCCACCGTCAGCGTCCGCACCTCACCTCCCACCACCTGCCACACCGTCGACGTGGTGGTGGTGGTCAACTCGTCGAGACCGTCGTCGCCGCGCACCACCAGCACCGAGCTGTCCCGGTCGGCGAAGGCCCGGGCGAGCACCGGGGCGAGGTCGGCGAATGCGCACCCGATGAGGCCGTGTCGGGGTTGCGCCGGATTCGTCAGCGGTCCGAGCACGTTGAACACCGTCGGAATGCCGATCTGCTGACGCGGCGGGCCGGTGAACCGGAAGGCCGGATGAAAGACCGGGGCGAAGCAGAAACCGATGCCGATCTGGTCCACACAGCGCGCCACGTCGGCCGCCCCGAGCGTGATGGTGACGCCGAGCGCCTCGAGCACGTCGGCGCCACCGCTCTTCGACGATGCCGCGCGGTTGCCGTGTTTGACCACGGCGATGCCGGTGGCCGCCACCACGATCGAGGTCATCGTGGAAATGTTCACCGTGTGCGACCGGTCGCCGCCGGTACCGACGATGTCGACCGCGGGCCGGGACACGTCGACGAGGGTGGCGTGCTCGATCATGGCCTGCGCCAGACCCGACAACTCGGCCGGGGCGGCGCCCTTCATCTTGACGCCGACACCGAAGGCCGCGATCTGCGCGGCAGTGGCGCTGTCGGTCATGATCTCGTTCATCGCCCAGCGGGCCTGCTCGTCGGAGAGGTCGACGCCGTCGGTGACCAGACCGAGGATCTGCGGCCAGGTGAAAGTCTGCGTGCTGCTCACGCCTTGCCACCTTAGTGGGGCCGGTGCGACGAACCTCCCCGGGAGCAGTCCGTCATCCGCCACGATGTTGCAGGATCTGCCACCCGAGGGCGACGCCGCCATGGCGTGAGGCCAGGCTGGCCATCCGCGAGCGCTCCTGTGACAGGTGCACGGCGTCGACCAGCTGCACCCGCGCGAACACCACCACCGTCGTGCCCGCGGGCGCACGCAACCCCGACAATCCGCCCTCGCCGGGGACTCCGCTGTCGGGACCGGCGACCGGTCGGTATCCGTCGAGCGCGGCCAACGTCGCCGCCGCGTCCACCCCGGCGTCGGGCAGGGCGAGCAGGTGGCGCACCACCGACTGCGCGTCGGGTCGCCACATCGAGCCGTCGAGCGCCGCCGACGAGGCCAGCGCGTCGTCGGCGGACTCGGCCACCACGATGAGCGCCGCATCGTCGGGCGTCAGCGTTTCGTCGGATGCGCGCTGACCCCCGGTCACCGCGCGCCGCAACCGATCCCACCGTCGTGGCGGTACCGGCCGGCCGTTCACGTCGTAGGCGCCCGCACCCTGCCCGCCGTGTTCACCCGCAGCCATGAACCGAGCAAACCACCATCGGTCGCGGCCCGCCCGCGTGCGCACCCTCGAACCTGAGAACCTTCCACCGTCCGAAACCGGGCCCGTACCCGCTCGGGCAACACGCCGGAACCCGCCCACCGGCGTCGTCTACCTGCGCGAAGAGAAATAGTTCCCGCGAATATTCGACCCGAGTGGTCACCGCGTACTACGAACCGTCATACTTCAACCTGTGACTAGCGCTGTAGGTACCTCAGGAACAGCCATCACCTCGCGCGTGCACTCGCTGAACCGTCCCAACATGGTGAGCGTCGGCACGATCGTGTGGCTGTCCAGTGAGCTGATGTTCTTCGCGGGACTCTTCGCGATGTACTTCGTCGCACGCGCGAACGCCGGACCCGCCGGCTGGCCGCCGGAGCCCACCGAGCTGAACCTCAAGCTGGCGATTCCCGTCACCACCGTGCTCATCCTGTCGTCGGTGACCTGCCAGATGGGGGTGTTCGCCGCCGAACGCGGTGACGTCTTCGGGCTGCGCCGCTGGTACCTGCTCACGTTCTTCATGGGCGCCTTCTTCGTCTGCGGCCAGGCGTACGAGTACTACCACCTGGTCCACGAGGGCACCACGCTCTCGTCGAGCGCCTACGGGTCGGTGTTCTACATGGCAACCGGCTTCCACGGTCTGCACGTGATCGGCGGACTGATGGCCTTCATCTTCCTGCTGATCCGCACCAAGCTGGCCAAGTTCACGCCGAACCAGGCCACCGCGGCGATCGTCGTCTCGTATTACTGGCACTTCGTCGACATCGTCTGGATCGCCCTGTTCGTCACGATCTACTTCATCCGGTGACGCGACCGTGACGACACACTGACCAGACGCGGGCACCGCTGACGCTCGAGACGCAGCCGCCCCAAGACACAGCACAGAGTCCGTCCGCTTAGTAGAGAGACCAAGATGAGTTCATCTCCACCGCGACCGTCGGATAGCGACGAGGATGCCGGTCAGGCCGACGTGGTCACGTCGAACCGGCCGAGTGCCGCCGCCGCCCGGAAGGCCAAGGCCCGCCGAAAGTTGCGCCGACGCGCCAGCGGCGCACTCCTCCTGCTCGCCGGCCTGCTGTCGGCCGGCGTCATCGCATCGGTGTTGACGCCCAAGCCGCAGGTAGCGGTTGCCGACACCAGCGACGCCGCGCTGATCCAGGACGGCAAGAAGCTCTACGAGAGCTCCTGCATCACCTGTCACGGCGCCAATCTGCAGGGTGTGCCCGACCGCGGACCGTCGCTGATCGGGGTCGGCGACGCCGCCGTGTACTTCCAGGTGTCCACGGGCCGCATGCCCGCAGCCCGCGGTGAAGCGCAGGCACAGCGCAAGCCGGCAAAGTTCAACATGACGCAGATCGACCAGCTCGGCGCCTACGTGCAGTCGATGGGCGGCGGCCCGCGCCCGTATTACGAGCGCAACGCCGACGGCACCCGCAAGACCGAGACGGTGATGCAGCGCCAGCCCGACGGAAGCATGAAGGCCGTGGTCCTCCCGGTGCTCGCGCAGTCGTCGCTGCGCGGCGAGAACCTCGGGCGCGGTAGCGAACTGTTCCGGCTCAACTGCGCGTCGTGCCACAACTTCACCGGTCGTGGTGGCGCGCTGTCGTCGGGCAAGTACGCCCCGACCCTGAGTCACGTCGAAGAGCAGCAGATCTACACGGCCATGCTCACCGGCCCGCAGAACATGCCGAAGTTCTCCAATCGTCAGCTCTCCGTCGACGAGAAGAAGGACATCATCGGATTCATCAAGTACGTCACCGAGTCGAAGCCGCAGGGCGGATTCAGCCTCGGCGGGTTCGGCCCCGTCAGCGAGGGCATGGTGATGTGGTTTGTCGGAGTTGTGGCGGTCGTCGCCGCCGCGATGTGGATGGGATCACGAGCATGAGCGCCAGCGGTAAGGACACCCCGTCGCCTGACGAGCTGGACCAGATGAGCAACGACGAACTGGTCAAGCTCGGCACCAACCTCGACGGCGTGGAGATCATCCACCGCGGCGAGCGTTTCCCCGAGCCGGGTACCAAGGTCGAGAAGCGCGCGGAGCGCCAGGTCGCCCTCTGGTTCACGATCTCGGGAATCTCGGCGATCGCCTGTTTCGTCATCTTCCTGTGGGATCACTGGCACTTCGCCATGCCCGGCACCGCCGGCTACTGGTGGTACACGCTGTACACCCCCTTGCTGGGCGTGACATTCGGCCTGTCGATCCTGTCGATCGGCATCGCTCTGGTGCTGATCACCAAGAAGTTCATCCCGTCGGAGATCTCGGTGCAGGACCGTCACGACGGCCCCGGCTCGACCGAACTCGACAAGAAGACCATCGTCGCCGAGCTCACCGACTCGGGTACCTCGTCGACGCTGGGTCGCCGCAAGATGCTGATCGGCTCCGCGTTGTTCAGTTTCGGCGCCCTCGCGGTCACCGGCCTCGTCGCCGGACTCGGCGGGTTCATCAAGAACCCGTGGGCCAAACGCGAGGACGCCCCGCTGTGGCACACCGGCTGGTCGCCGATCTACAACCCGAAGTCCCAACCCAACGAGACGGTCTTCCTGCGCCGCGACACCGGCAACCCGCTGCAGGTGGCGCTGGTGCGACCCGAAGACCTCGATTCGGGCGCGATGGAAACGGTGTTCCCGTGGCGTGTGTCCGACGGATTCGGTGAGACCGAGGAGTCCCGGGAACGCCTGATCTGGGGATTGCGCTACGTCTCCAACCCCGTGATGCTGATCCGCCTGCGGCCCGAGGACGGCGCTCACGTGATCAAGCGTCGCGGCCAGGAGAGCTTCAACTACGGCGACTACTACGCCTACACCAAGGTGTGCAGCCACCTCGGCTGCCCGACGTCGCTCTACGAGCAGCGCACCAACCGCATCCTCTGCCCCTGCCACCAGTCGCAGTTCAACGCACTCGAATACGCCAAGCCGGTCTTCGGCCCGGCCGCGCGTGCCCTGGCACAACTGCCGCTCACGGTGAATGATCAGGGATACATGGTCGCCGCGGGCGACTTCATCGAACCCGTCGGACCGGCATTCTGGGAGCGCAAGTCATGAGCAATCGTCTCGCGAAGCAGGCCGAGGAGATGGACAGCCGCTATCACCTCGCGTCGGGTATGCGGCGGCAGATCAACAAGGTCTTCCCCAGCCACTGGTCGTTCATGCTCGGTGAGGTCGCCCTCTACAGCTTCGTCATCCTGCTGATCTCGGGCGTCTACCTGACCTTCTTCTTCGACCCGTCGATGTCGGAGGTCACCTACCACGGCGCCTACCAGCCACTCAACGGCGTCATGATGACGCGGGCGTACGAGACCACCCTGAACATCTCGTTCGAGGTCCGTGGCGGCCTGTTCGTCCGTCAGGTGCACCACTGGGCGGCACTGCTGTTCGCGGCGTCGATCATCATCCACATGGCGCGCATCTTCTTCACCGGTGCGTTCCGTCGCCCGCGTGAGGCCAACTGGATCATCGGCTGCCTGCTGCTGATCCTGGCGATGTTCGAGGGCTTCTTCGGCTACTCGCTGCCCGACGACCTGCTCTCGGGTACCGGCGTCCGCGCGGCCATGAGTGGCATCGTGCTCGGAATCCCGTTGGTGGGCACCTGGATTCACTGGGCGCTGTTCGGCGGCCAGTTCCCCGGCGACATCATCATCCCGCGCCTGTACGTGCTGCACATCCTGTTGTTCCCGGGCATCATCCTGGCGCTCATCGGCGCACACCTCGCGCTGGTCTGGTACCAGAAGCACACCCAGTTCCCCGGCCCGGGACGCACCGAGAAGAACGTTGTCGGCGTCCGCATCATGCCGGTCTTCGCTGCCAAGGGTGGTGCGATGTTCGCCCTGACCGCCGGCATCCTGGCCATCATGGCCGGCATCTTCCAGATCAACCCGGTCTGGGTGCTCGGGCCCTACAACCCCGCGCACGTGTCGGCGGGCTCCCAGCCCGACATCTACATGATGTGGACCGACGGTTTGGCGCGTCTGATGCCCGCCTGGGAGCTGTACCTGGGTCATTACACGATTCCCGCGATCTTCTGGGTGGTCGTGATCATCACGATCATGTTCGTGGTGATGTTCGCCTACCCGTGGATCGAGAAGAGCCTCACCGGCGACGACGCCCATCACAACCTGCTGCAGCGGCCGCGTGACACCCCGGTGCGCACCGCGATCGGCGCGATGGCGTTGTCCTTCTACATCATCCTGACGTTGAGCTGCATGAACGACATCATCGCGCTCAAGTTCCACATCTCGCTCAACGCGACCACGTGGATGGGCCGTATCGGCCTGATCATCGTGCCGCCGATCGCGTACTTCATCGCCTACCGCTGGGCACTGGCGTTGCAGCGCAGCGATCGGATGGTGCTCGAGCACGGCATCGAGACCGGCATCATCAAGCGGCTGCCGCAGGGCGAGTACATCGAGGTGCACCAGCCCCTCGGACCTGTCGACGATCATGGCCACCCGATTCCGCTGCCCTACGAGGGTGCAGCACTGCCGAAGCGGATGAACAAGCTCGGATCGTCGGGTGCGCCCGGCACCGGCTCCATTCTGCTGGCCGATCCGCCGGAGGAGCAGCGACGCAACGTGGACGTCGAGCACGAGAACGAACTCGCCGAACAGAAGGCGTTGCGCGAACTGCAGGCGAAGGGCGGCAACCCGCTCGAGTAGCCGCACCCGCGGGCGAGACACATCTCGGCTGCCGACACGTCCATCGTGTCGGCAGCCGAGTTTCTTTCCTGTCCCATCACCTACGGTGGACTGATGCGCCCCAGACGTCTTCGCCGGCCCCGTCCCCTCCCCCACCCCACCGGGTCGGGAAACCAGGACGCCCTGCAGTCGCACGTGCGTGAGCTCACCCGTGGACTCGGTACCCTCGACGCCGAACTCTTCGAAACCCTTGCGCGATCACCGAATCGGCTGCTCGACGAGACGATGCCACCGCTGTCGCGTGCCGCCGATCACGGCAAGCTGTGGTTCGCGATCGCCGGGGGAATGTTGCTCACCGGCAACACCCGGCTGCAGCGTGGCGCGGTGCGTGGCGTGCTGTCCCTGGGGGTCACCAGCGCGTTCACCAACCAAGTGGCCAAACGCGTCCGGCGGCGCCCGCGGCCCACCCCCACGCTGGTCCCGATCCCGCGACGCGGTGCTCATCAGCCGACGTCCAACTCGCTGCCGTCCGGACACTCGGCGAGCGCAGCCGCCTTTGCCGTGGGTGTGGCACTGGAGTCACCGCCGGCCGGACTGATCACCTCCGCGCTGGCCGGCCTGGTCGGTCTCTCCCGGGTCGCCACCGGAGCGCACTACCCGGGTGACGTGATCATCGGTTGGGGCATCGGCGCCGGAATCGCAACCCTCGGCGGCCAGATCGCTCCTCCGATCACCGTGCGCCACATCTCGATCGCCGACCCGTCACTGGTTGGCACACGTCCTCGACCGCACGGAGAGGGCGTCGTCGTGCTCGCCAATCCCACTGCGGGAGACGGCAACGGTGGCGACGTCATCGATCGGGTACGCACAGCACTGCCGCATGCCGAGATCGTGGAACTGGGCCCCGACGACGACTATGCCGAAGTGGCGCAGGCCGCGGCGGCGGGTGCCGAGGTGCTGGCCGTGGCCGGCGGCGACGGTACCGTGTCGACGGTGGCCGCCGCGGCCCATGGTGCCGGAATCCCGCTGGCCGTGTTCCCCGCGGGAACACTCAATCACTTCGCCCGCGATATCGGCTGCGCCACCGTCGACGACACCATCGCCGCCCTGCGTACCGGGACGGTGACACGTGTCGATGCGGTGTGGCTCAACGACACCCGCCTCATTCTCAACACGGCGAGCATCGGCGCCTATCCCCACTTCGTGCGGGCCCGCTCACGCCTCGAACACCGGATGGGCAAGGTGGCCGCGTCGGTGTGGGCACTCGTGCACATCGTGCGGCACACCGAACCGGTGCGGATCGCCGTGGACGGGCGGACCGTCGAGACCTCGTTGTTCCTGCTGGGCAATTCGATGTACGGCTCATCGGGGTTCGCTCCCGCGCGTCGTGCCAGGCTCGACGACGGCCTGCTCGACATCCGCTACATCGACGCCGGCCGGCGATTCACGGTGCTGCGGTTGGCCACCAGCGCGCTCACCGGCCGGTTGCAGCGGTCACCGCTCTACCACGAGGTGCAAACACCGCAGTTCCGGTTCACCGCAGACGATCCGGTGGTCGTCGCGCACGACGGCGAGGTCGGCGAGGATTACCGGGATGCGCGGTTCCGGGTGGACTACCGATCACTCGAGGTGTACGGCACAAGTGTCACGCCCCGTCACATCTGAACGGGCGCAACACGAACGCGCCGCGTCCGGGATCTCCCGGACGCGGCGCGTGAGGTTGATGATCGTCAGTGTTTCTCGGGACCGACGACGTACTCGAACACCAGACCTGCCGCCGAACCCACGATGCAGGCTGCTGCGAAGATCGCGAGCCAGAAATTGCTCGTCGCGAAGCCGATGGCGAACAGTGCGGCGCTGCCGGCGATCAGGATCGGCCACCAGGAGCCCGGACTGAAGAAACCGAGTTCACCTGCGCCGTCTTCGATCTCGGCGTCCTCGTAGTCCTCGGGACGGATCTCGACGCGCCGTGACACGAACCTGAAGTAGGTGCCCGCGATCAGTGTCAGGCCGGCGCTGAAGAACATGCCGACCACACCGACCCACTCCACGCCACGGCTGGTGATCGCGGTGAGGATGGTGTAGACGACGCCCGCGAGAAAGAAGAAGACCGTCAGCAGTTCGAAGATCCGGGCCTCGATTTTCACTGTTGCGCTCCGATCGTGCAGTTGGGCAGGCGAGTGTTGTTCGGATCACCTGTCGCCGTTGCGGTTCCGTTGGACTGTCGTCGCGTGTCGAAGGGAACGGTGACCACCGAGTTGGGTTGCTGGCAGATGTACTGCAGCGCCTGCGCAGGCGTCACGGCCGGATGCCCCTCGCGGTACTTGATGTAGGTGTCGAAGTCCTCCGGAGAGACCGCACGCACCTCGAAATTCATCATCGAATGGTAGGTGCCGCACATTTCCGCGCAGCGGCCCACGAATGCGCCCTCGCGCTCGATCGAAGACACCTGGAACGAGTTGTCGCTGTGGTTCTGCTTCGGGAACGGCAACACGTCGCGCTTGAAGAGGAACTCGGGCACCCAGAAGGAGTGCACCACGTCGGCCGAGGCCAGGTCGAACTCGATGCGACGGTCGGTGGGCACCACCAGAACCGGGATGGTCGAGGACGAACCGATGGTCTCGATCTTGTTGAACTGCAGGTAGTCGCGCACCTCATCGCTGCGTCCGCCGTCGGGTCCGGGGATCTCGATGGTCTCGCCGCTGCCGATCTTCTCGCTCTGCTGCACCTGCAGTTCGAAGGGGTTCGCCCCGCGGACGAAACCGTCGTACTTGGCGCCGTCGGCGAAGGTCACCTCGCGGTAGCCGAACTTCCAGTTCCACTGGAACGCGGTGACATCGACGACGACCTTGGGATCGTCGGTCTTCTTCTCCACCGTTGTCTGCACGATGACGGTGAAGTAGAAGAGCACCGCGATGATGACGAAAGGAATGGCGGTATACGCCAATTCGAGCGGCACGTTGTATGCGGTCTGGCGGGGGAACTCGTCCTTGCCCGGGGCCGACTTGTGACGGTGGAAGGTGATGGTCCAAAAGATCAGGCCCCACACCAGGATTCCCATGACGAGCGCGGTGATGACCGACCAGGTCCACAGATTGCCCATGTCGGTGGCTTCCGGGGTCACACCCGCCGGCCAGCCGAATCGCATCGCGGTGCGGGCGTCGCAACCCGACATCAACAGCGCACCGACACCGAGCGCCACGACAGCTCCGACCCGCTTGAGGCCGACCCGGTTGGCCTTCCGCGACGCGGACGTTGCACGCCGTACGCGGGACCGTTCACCGTGTGCCAATTTCACGCCTTCCTGCTCGCCCGCCGCGCAGTTGCCGCGCACCGAGTCGCATCCCACCTGACCTGCACTGACACCATCGTCCGGTTTCGGTTCCCGCCCCGGTTCTGTGAACGGGGCCCAGCCACCGAAAAACGGTCGTCGCGCCATGTACTACGCAGCGTAGACCAACTCGTGGGAACTTTTTCGGTTGGGGTGTGAACGCGCGTCGTTTTCCGCGCGTCGCGGCCCGCACGGCCCGCGAACCTCCTGCTCGGCTCCGGCCGACGGGTTGGTCTTCCGCGGATACGGCATACTCGTCAGGCAGCCCGGGTATCCATCCCGGCCCCCGTCATCCGCGTCGAAAGAGGCTTTTCTGGTGTGTGGTTTGCTCGGTCTTCTGTCCGCCGACGGTACGGCCGCCGACGCCGTCGAGCTGGTGGCCGACGCTTCGCATTGCATGCGCCACCGCGGCCCGGACGAACCGGGCACCTGGAACGACACCGATCTGGTGTTCGGGTTCAATCGGCTGTCCATCATCGACATCGATCACTCACACCAGCCGCTGCGCTGGGGCCCGACCGACAATCCGGAACGGTACGCACTGGTCTTCAACGGAGAGATCTACAACTATCTCGAGTTGCGCGAGCAACTGGCCCGCGAGAAGGGCGCGCAGTTCGCCACGCAGGGCGACGGTGAAGCCATCGTCGCGGCGTTCCACCACTGGGGTCCCGAGTCGGTACGCCGCCTGCGCGGGATGTTCGCCTTCGCGATCTGGGACACCGAGACACGCAACCTGTTCCTGGCCCGCGACCGGTTCGGCATCAAGCCGATGTTCATCGCGACGGGCCCGGGCGGCACCGCATTCGGCAGTGAGAAGAAGAGCCTGCTGGAGCTGATCGGCCACCTCGGGCTGTCGGAGGAACTCGACGTGCGCGCGCTCGAGCACTACGTCGAGTTGCAGTACGTACCCGAGCCCGAGACGCTGCACAGCTCGATCCGCCGACTCGAATCGGGCTCGTACGCAACGGTCCGTCCGGGGCAGCCACCGGCGATGCGCCGCTACTTCGACCCCCAGTTCACGGTGCGCCCGTTCACCGACGCCGACCGGCAGAAACGCTACGACGAGATCGCCGAGGTGCTCTCCGATTCGGTGGCCAAGCACATGCGCGCCGACGTCACCGTGGGCTCGTTTCTCTCCGGCGGCATCGACTCGACAGCGATCGCCGCACTGGCCATCCGGCACAATCCGGACCTGATCACCTTCACCACCGGCTTCGAACGCGAGGGCTACTCCGAGATCGATGTGGCCGTCGAATCGGCGGAGGCGATCGGTGCCCGCCACATCGTCAAGGTGGTCAGTCCCGAGGAGTACATCGCCGCGATTCCCGAGATCATCTGGTATCTCGACGACCCGGTGGCCGACCCGTCGCTCGTCCCGCTGTACTTCGTCGCGAAGGAAGCGCGCAAGCACGTCAAGGTGGTGCTCTCCGGCGAGGGGGCCGACGAACTGTTCGGCGGCTACACCATCTACAAGGAACCGCTCTCGTTGTCGGCGTTCGACCGGCTACCCGGTTCGGCGCGCCGCCTCGCCGGCAAGATGTCCGACCGAATCCCGGAGGGCACCCGCGGCAAGAGCCTGCTGCACCGCGGTTCGATGACACTCGAGGAGCGCTACTACGGCAACGCGCGCAGCTTCGACGAGGCACGGCTCGCCGCGGTGCTGCGTAAGTACCGGCCCGAGTGGACACACACCGACGTCACCGCGCCGATCTACGCGATGAGCAAGGGCTGGGACCCGGTGGCCCGCATGCAGCACATCGACCTGTTCACCTGGTTGCGCGGCGACATCCTGGTCAAGGCCGACAAGATGACGATGGCCAACTCACTCGAACTGCGGGTGCCGTTCCTGGACCCGGAGGTGTTCGCGATCGCCGAACAACTCCCCTACGACGAGAAGATCTCGCACGGCACCACCAAATATGCGCTGCGCAAGGCACTCGAGCAGATCGTCCCACCGCACGTGCTGCATCGGAAGAAGCTCGGCTTCCCGGTTCCCATCCGGCACTGGCTGGCCGGCGGGGAGATGTACGAGTGGGCGCGCACCACGATCACCTCGTCGCAGACCGACCACCTGTTGAACAAGCCGATGATCCTCGGCATGCTCGACGAGCATCGGGCCGGGACGGTGGACAACAGCCGCCGCCTGTGGACGGTGCTGATGTTCATGGTGTGGCACGCGATCTTCGTCGAACGCTCGCTGGAACCGAAGATCACCGACCACAGCTACCCCGTCCGGCTGTAACCGCCGGTCCTAGAGGGCTTCGGCGATCTCCTTGGCCGCCTCGGCGCCGTAGGCCCCTTCGATGCGCGCGATCGCGGTGTCGAGGTCCCAGGTCCAGTCCTGTGTCGACACCGTCTCGAGAACCAGCACCGCCACCATCGAACCCACCTGCGCGGCCCGCTCGAAGCCGAGTCCCTTGGACAGCGACGAGAGGAAACCGGCGCGGAATCCGTCGCCCACGCCGGTGGGGTCGACCTTCTCGGTTTCGGGCACCACCGCGACGTGCGTACGGGTGCCGTCCCGGTCGACCACCTCGACGCCGCCCGAACCCAGGGTGGTGATCCGGACCCCGATGAGTTCGGACACCTGCGCTTCTGAGAGCCCCGTCTTCTGCCGCAGCAGGCCCCACTCGTATTCGTTGGTGAACAGATAGGCCGCGCCGTCGATGAGCTCACGCGCCTGCTCCCCGTCGAGCCGGGCGAGTTGCTGCGACGGATCGGCGGCGAACCGGACGCCGAGTCGGCGGCACGTCCTGGTGTGGCTCAGCATGGCGGCGGGGTCGTCGGCGCCGATCAGGACGAGGTCGGTGTCGCCCACTCGATTGAGCACGCCGGCAAGGTCGATGTCGCGTGCCTCGCTCATCGCCCCGGCATAGAACGTGGCCAGCTGTGCCATCGTCTCGTCGGTGGTGCACATGAATCGCGCTGTGTGGTGTACGTCGGAGACCTGCACGGCGCTGCAATCCACGCCGTGGGCCTCGAGCCATTGCCGGTAGTCGTGGAAATCCGATCCCACCGCGCCGACGAGGACCGGCGAACCGCCGAGCTCACCCATCGCGTAGGCGATGTTGCCGCCGACCCCGCCGCGCCGGATCACCAGGTCTTCTACGAGGAAGCTCAGCGAGATGTGATCGAGCTGGTCACCGAGGATCTGCTCGGAGAACTTGCCCGGGAACTTCATCAGATGATCGGTTGCGATGGAGCCACAGACGACGATTGTCACGGCGACGACCTCTCGGGGTGCAGTGATGAACACAACATGAACGGCACCCACACGCTACCCAACCGTGCGTGGCGGCCGATGGGGGGCACACGACAATCGACCGCACCCCGGCGTCGGGGTGCGGTCGATGTGGAGGTGCGGTCGATCAGTTGAAGGAGTCGCCGCAGGCGCAGCTGCCGGTCGCATTCGGGTTGTCGATGGTGAAACCCTGCTTCTCGATGGTGTCGACGAAGTCGATCGTGGCGCCCTGCACATAAGGGGCACTCATCCGGTCGACCGCGAGGGTGACACCGGCGAACTCTGCGGTCACGTCGCCGTCGAGGCTGCGATCGTCGAAGAACAGCTGGTAGCGCAGGCCCGCGCAACCGCCGGGCTGCACCGCGATACGCAGCGAGAGGTCGTCACGCCCCTCCTGGTCGAGCAGTGCCTTGGCCTTGGCCGCAGCTGCGTCGGTGAGGATGACACCGGTGGTGGTGGCGGTGCCGGATTCGTTCTGCACGGTCATCGATGCTCCTTGTGTCGGTGTCCAGGCTCTTGAGAAGAGGATTTCGGTGTCGAGGATCTGGATGTCGGGTTCCGGTGTCCGGATTTCGTCATCAACGGTACTCCCCGTCGCGCTATTCCCGCGCGAACCGCCCGGCGGCCTGCGCGGCCAGCAGGGTCAGTTGATGGTCGGCGTCATTCATCGCCACCTCGACCGAACCCGCGATCTCCACGATCGAGTACGCCGCGGCGATCCCCGCGGCCTCGATCTCGGCGGCGGGCAAGGTCACCTGTCCGGCGAACACCACGGTGGGTATGCCGGCCGCCGACGCGGTGGCGGTGAGCGCCGACACAACCTTGCCCCGCAGGGTCTGGGAGTCGAACTTGCCTTCGCCGGTCACCACGAGGTCGGCACGGCTCACCTCGGCGACCTGATCGGTGGCGTCGGCCACGACCGTCGCACCCGACACGCGGTGCCCGCCGAGTGCCAGCAGGGCTGCCCCCAGGCCGCCCGCGGCACCCGCCCCCGGTTCGGCGCTCACGTCGTTGCCCGACATCCCGGCCAGGACGCGCGACCACTGCGTCAGCCGCTCCTCGAGCACACCCACCGTGTCCGGATCCGCGCCCTTCTGCGGACCGAACACCGACGCTGCGCCGAGGGGCCCGAGGAGCGGATTCTCCACGTCCGACGCGGCCACCACCGCGATCCCCGCCATCCGTCGTGTCGCCTGGTCGGGGCCGCCGAGGGCGTCGATCATGCCGCGTCCTCCGTCGGTGGTGGCGCTGCCGCCCAGGCCCACCACCACCTCGGCCACACCGGCGCGCACGGCGGCATCGACGAGTTGACCCACGCCGTAGGTGTCGGCGGCCAGCGACGTCCGGCGCGTGGGACCGCCACCGAGTTGATGTAGGCCGCACGCCTGCGCGCATTCGATGTACCCGACGAGGTGCGCGGGATCGCGGTCGTCGAGCAGCCACTGCGCCGACACCGATGCGCCGAGCGGCCCGGAGACGGTCTCGGTGATCGTGCGACCGAACCGGGTGGCGAGCACATCCACAAACCCCGGTCCGCCATCGGATTGCGGGGCGCGCACGAGGTCGTCTGCGGGACGGACACCACCCCAGCCGCGGGCGATCGCATCGGCGGCCTGCACCGCGGTGAGGGTATTGCCGAAGGAGTCCGGCGCGATCAGGATGCGCATGCCGGGAGTATAGGGAGGTCGGGGAACCCCGGCAGCGCGGATCACCTACCCTCGTGGATGTGAAGTTGCCATGGAAGAAGGACGACGACTCGGCCGTCGAAAGCGCGGTGTCCACGCAGGACTCCGCACACACCGAGGCCGACGAGGCAACCGAGTCGAAGGGCAGTGCGTACACCCCCGGCAAGGGTCGGCCGACGCCGACACGACGTGAGGCACAGGGCCGTCGACGCGGCCCGGTGGCGCCGCCGCCCACCACCCGCGCCGAGGCGCGCGCCCGCAAGAAGGAACTCAAGACCTCGCTGAGCAGGGAGGACCGGCGCAAGGCCGCCGACGATCGAAAGGCGCAGCGCCTCGAGCAGCGCGAGCGCATGATGGCCGGCGACGAACGGTATCTGATGCCACGGGACAAGGGGCCGGTGCGGCGCTATACCCGCGACCTCGTGGACTCCCGTCGCAATTTCGCGGGACTGTTCATGCCGTTCGCGATCCTGCTGATCGTGGTGATGTTCCTGCCCAGCATCCAGGCGTTGTCGACGTATGTGCTGCTCGTGTTCGTCCTGTTCATGGCGATCGACGGCGTGATCCTCGGGCGCATGGTGAATCGACGTGTGGCCGAACGATTCCCGGACTCCACCGACACCGGCTTCCGTCTGGGCTGGTACGCCTTCACGCGCGCGATGCAGCTGCGCATGATGCGGGCGCCCAAGCCGCAGGTGTCCCCCGGCGACGCGGTCTGACGCGAGGATGACCACGAGGGGCACCCGCACGCTGGTGCTCGGGGGCGTGCGGTCGGGCAAATCCGCGGTCGGCGAATCGCTGTTGGCGGCTCACGACGCGGTGCGCTACCTGGCGACCGGTCCGACGTTGACCTCCGACGCGGACTGGGTGGCGCGCGTCGACGCCCACAAACGCCGGCGCGACTCCCGTTACACCACCGTCGAAACCACCGAACTGACCGCGGCGCTGCGCGATGCGCCAGCCACCCCCACGCTGATCGATGACCTGGGCAACTGGCTCGCGGCACGGCTCGACGCCTCGAACGGCTGGGCCGGCGGTGACGGGGGCGCCGACATCGGCGATCTGTGCGCGGCCGTCGACTCATTCGAGTCCGACCTCGTGCTGATCAGCCCCGAGGTGGGACTCTCGCCGGTGCCGCCGACCCCGGCGGGCCGGGTGTTCCAGGACCGGCTGGGGACGCTCAACGCCGCCGTCGCCGCCGTCTGCGATCGCGTGCTGCTGGTCGTGGCCGGCCGGGTCGTGGAGCTGCCGAACGTGCCCACAACCGCGTCGAGCGTGCCCACATCCGAGTCGAGCGTGCCCACAACCGCGTCGAGCGTGCCCACATCCCCGTCGAGCGTGTCCGCGGCGGCGGCGTTCGGGGTGACCGCCGGCCGCGTGGATCCCACCGACGCCGAGGTTTTCGACGCCATCGATCCGCCCGACGCACAGATCGCCGACGCCGCCCGAGACCGCCAGCGCTCGCTGACCAAACCCACCGGTTCGCTGGGCCGCGTCGAGGAATTGGGGGTGTGGATCTCGGCATGCCAAGGCGTCTGCCCGCCCCGGCCGATCGAGCAGCCGACCGTCGTGGTCTTCGCCGGCGACCACGGCGTGGCGGCCGACGGTGTTTCGGCCTACCCGCCGGAGGTCACCGCGCAGATGGTGGCGAACATCGCGACCGGTGGTGCGGCGGTCAATGTGCTGGCGCGCGCCGGCGGCGCGCTGGTTCGCGTCGTCGACATGGCCGTCGACGCCGACACCGCCCCGGAGATCTCCACATTCAAGGTGCGACGCGGCAGCCGCGACCTGAGGGTCGAGGATGCGTTGACCCTCGCCGAGACCCGCGAGGCTCTCGCCGCCGGCCGTGCGATCGTCGACGATCTCGTCGATTCCGGCGTGGATCTTCTGATCGCCGGCGATATGGGCATCGGCAACACCACGCCCGCCGCCGTCATCGTCGGCACGCTCACCCGGCACGAGCCGGTCGAGGTGGTGGGCCGTGGCACCGGCATCGATGACCTGGGCTGGATGCGCAAGACCGCCGCGATCCGCGACGGCATGCGACGTGGACGCGCCTACATCCACGATCCCCTCGCCCTGCTCGCCGCCGTCGGCGGCGCCGACATCGCGGCGATGACGGGATTCCTCGCCCAGGCCGCGGTGCGCCGCACGCCGGTGATCCTCGACGGCGTGGTGGTGACCGCCGCGGCGCTACTGGCCGCCGACCTCGCGCCTGGTGCGGCGCGGTGGTGGGTCGCCGGACACCGCTCGGTGGAACCGGCGCACTCCTTCGCACTCGAGCACCTCGACCTCGAACCCATCCTCGACCTCGGGATGCGGCTCGGCGAGGGCAGCGGAGCACTCATGGCGCTGCCCACGGTGACCTCGTCGGTGCACATCCTGCGCGGGATGGCGACATTCGGTGAGGCCGGTGTCAGCGAATCCGCCGATACCGAGTCGGCGACGCGCGGCGCGAGCGTCTGATCCGTCGTGACCGAGCGCGACCGCACGGGGCGCGTCGGCCCCGTCCGTGCCCTCGGCGGTGCGCTGTCGTGGCTCACCGTGATCCCGGTGCCCGCCCCGCACACGATCGACCGGCGCTTCGGCGGCGCCGTCATCACCGCGGTGCCGGTGGTCGGGGCGCTGCTCGGCGCCATCGCGGCCGCGTTCGCCTGGGCGCTGTCGCAGACCGCGCTCCCGCCGACACTGATCGGCGTGTTGACGGTGGCCGCGCTCGCGCTGCTGACCCGCGGCATGCATCTCGACGGCCTCGCCGACACCGCCGACGGTCTCGGCTGCTACGGATCGCCCGAACGGGTCGCGGACGTGATGCGCAGCGGCAGCACCGGGCCGTTCGGGGTGGCCACCGTCGTCGTCGTGATGCTGATCGAGGCCGCGGGTATCGCGGCTCTCGGCGAACAGCACCGGTGGGCCGAGATCGCCGTGGCCGTGCTGCTGGGACGGGTGGCGGTGATCGTCGCCTGTCGACGCCGACTCCGACCGGCTCATCCGGACGGATTCGGCGCCCTGGTCGCCGGAACACAATGGTGGTCGATATGGGTGTGGATCCCGATCGCGATCGTCTGTGCAGGGCTGGCGGGCGCCGCCGACAGCGGACCGGGCGGGTCCGTGCGGGCGGCGCTCACCGCGCTCGTCGTGCTGGGGTTCGCGTGGATGTTCACCCGACATTGCGCACGCCGGATGGGCGGCATCCCCGGTGACGTACTCGGGGCCGTCATCGAACTCGGCACGGCGATCGCCCTGGTTGGGCTGTTGATCTAGCCGGATCGTGGATCGAGTCGATCAGCCGTGCCACTCCTGCCCCTCGGCGCGGGCGTTGAGTTCATAGGCGATGGCGCCGTCGATGCTCTCCCGGATGATGTCGGCCTGACCCGCATGCCGCGCCACCTCGGTGATCAAGTGATCCAACACCCATCGCACGTTCCACGACTCGAGGTCCTTGGGAAACCACGGCGCGTCGGGCACCGGCACCCGGGCGTCGAGATCGAACACCGCGATCCGCGCCGGAAGCGATGTCACCAACCGGTCGTACACCGCGACCACGTCGTCGAGACCGAGATCGGGTACCTCCGCCCCGCTGAAGTTCTCCACGGGCAGCCCCATCTGTGCGGTCAGCTCCGCGACCTGCTCAACGGTGCGCCGCGCCGGTGCGCTCTCCACGCTCGACATCCACATCTCCACGCACTGTGCGACGTGGGTCAGCAAACCCAGGATGGACAGTGCGCCCGCGGTCGGGGTCAGCCGCGACTGCGCGTCGTCGAGCCCGAGCGCGGTGGTCCGCAGTTGCTCGCATTGCTGCACCAGGAATCGGGTGAGGGCGTCGTGCTCGTCGGTGACGGTCGGTGCCAGAAATCCCATTGCTCTCTCCTCGGATCGGGGATCGGTCACGACGAGAATGACGGGTATCGCGGACACCTGCGGTCCCCGATACCCGCCTTCACGGGAAAGAAATTCTGGGCGGCTGCCGACACCGCCTCAGCGGTGATACAGCTCGGTCATCCAGCCATGGGTGTCGGCGAAGGTGCCGCGCTGAATCCCGGTGAGCGTGTCACGCAGCGCCTGGGTGACCTCACCGGTGGTCCCGTCGCCGATGGTGTAGTCCTCGGTCTCGCCCTTGACCCGGCCGACGGGGGTGATCACCGCGGCGGTGCCGCACGCGAACACCTCGGTGATGTCGCCGGAGGCGACGCCCTTGCGCAGTTCCTCCGTGCTGATCCGGCGCTCCTCCACCGAGAACCCCGCGTCGGTCGCCAGGGTGAGCAGCGACTCGCGAGTGATACCAGGCAGCAACGACCCGGTCAGTTCCGGCGTGACCAGTCGCGCGTCCGCGCCGGAACCGAACACGAAGAACAGGTTCATGCCGCCCATCTCCTCGATGAAACGACGTTCGACGGCATCGAGCCAGACCACCTGGTCACAGCCCTCGGCGGTGGCCTGGGCCTGCGCGAGGAACGCGGCCGCGTAGTTGCCGCCGCACTTGGCGGCCCCGGTGCCGCCGGGCGCGGCACGCACATACTCGGTGCTCAGCCACACACTCACCGGTTTGATCCCGCCGGAGAAATACGCCCCGGCCGGTGAGGCGATCACCGCGTACACGTATTGACCCGACGGCGCGTTGACACCGAGGCCGGCCTGCGAGGCGAACATGAAGGGCCGCAGATACAGCGACTCCTCACCGCCGGCATCGGGCACCCATTCGTTGTCGGCGTCGAGCAGCGCGCGTAGCGAGCCGATGAAGTCGTCCACCGGGAGCGGCGGCATCGCCAGTCGCTCCGCAGAGCGCTGCAATCGCAACGCGTTGGCCTCGGGCCGGAATGCCGCGATCGAGCCGTCGGGCTGCCGGTACGCCTTGAGTCCCTCGAAGACCTCTTGGCCGTAATGCAGCACCATCGCCGACGGGTCGAGCGCGATCGGACCGTAGGGCGTCACCTTCGCGTTGTGCCAGCCCCGGTCCACGTCGTAATCCACCAGCACCATGTTGTCGGTGAAGTACTTGCCGAAACCGGGGGCGGAGAGAATCTCCGCGCGCCGCGTCTCCGACACCGGATGCGGATGCTCGGTACGGGTGAACTGCAAGGTCATTGCGCAATGGTAGCGCCGCACCGCAATCGATTTCGAACCGCGGCGTACACCCCGACCGGCCCCTGCCCCGGGGTCACACGTGCGACTCGACGAACGGCGGGATCACCACCTCGCAGGTTAGTGCGCGTCCACGCACGTCGACCACCACCTCGGCGCCCTTCTTGATGCCCGACGCGGTGTCGATCAGCGCCAGCGCGATCCCCTGTTTGAGCGTCGGCGAGAAGGTCCCCGAGGTGCATTCCCCCACCTTCTCGCCACCGGGACCCGACAGCACGCTCAACCCCGCACGCGGCACGCCACGGCCGGTGGCGCGCAGCCCGTACAGCCGGCGGACGGGTCCGGCCTCTTTCTCGGCGCGCAGCGCGTCGCGACCGAAGAAGGCGGGTTTGTCCCATCCGACGGCCCAGCCGGTGCGCGCCTGATTCGGCGTGATGTCCGGGGACAGTTCATGCCCGTGCAGGGCGTATCCCATCTCGGTGCGCAGTGTGTCGCGCGCGCCGAGGCCCGCGGGTTGGCCACCGGCCGCACTCACCTGCGCGAGGAGAGCGTCGAACACCGGGCCGGCGTCGTCCCACCGCGGCAGGATCTCGTAGCCGCGTTCGCCGGTGTATCCGGTGCGGCACACCCGTACCGGATAGGCGGCGTCGCCGGCACGCAGTTCGGCGTCGGCGAAGGCCATGTATTCCATCTCGGTGGGCAACCCCACCGCCGCGAGCACGTCGGGACTCTTGGGGCCCTGTACTGCGAACACCGCGTAATCCCGATGCTGATCGGTGATCTCCACCCCGTCGGGTGCGACCGCGGCCAACGCCGCCACCACCGTGGCGGTGTTGGCCGCATTGGGCACCAGGAACACTTCGTCGTCGGCCACCAGGTAGGCGATCAGATCGTCGATCACACCGCCGGAGTCGTTGCAGCACAACGTGTATTGCGCCTTTCCGGGGCGGATCTTGCCGAGATCGTTGGTCAGTGTGGAGTTGACGAACGTCGCCGCGCCCGGCCCGGCGACGAGAGCTTTGCCGAGATGGCTGACGTCGAAGATGCCCACCGCCTCGCGCACCGCGGTGTGTTCGGCGACGGTGCCCGCGTAGGAGACGGGCATGCTCCATCCGCCGAACTCGGCGAACGTGGCTCCGAGGGCGCTGTGACGATCGGCGATGGGTCCGGCGAGCAGTTCGGTCATGGCGCTCAGGTTAGCGTCACGCCGCAAGCACGGGTCACCCCGCTTCAGCCTGCGACCATCCCCGGCGGGACTCGCGTCAGCCAGGTGATTCACCGGTCTCGCGCCTCACGGCACCCCGTATCCCTGAATCCCGCCTACGGTGCGCACGTCGAAATGGGCCAGCGTGACGCCCTGCGCCTCGGCACCCCCGACAGTGGTCACGGTGTCACCGTGGCGTGCGACGACGATGTTGGTGTGCTGGCGGAAGTGACTGGGTTGGTCGTAGAGCACGATGTCCCCGGGTTCGGGGGTGCGGGTCGGCGGACGCCACCGCCCGCTGGCATGCAGATAGTCGGTCAGCGTCGCCACACCGGGGATCCGCCACGACCCCGAATTCGGGTTGTCGAACGGCACTCCCGCCTTGCGCATCGTGGTGCTGACGAAGTCGGCGCACCACGACTCCTCGACACCGTCGGAATACGTAGTGCCGGGCGCGTTCTCGTCGTACTGGGCGTGCACGATGGCGACGATCCGCGCCCGTACCGGACTCAGCCCGGCGGTGTCGACGGCGGGAAAACGCGGTCGCGCCGATCCCAGGAAGGGCGTGCCCGCCGCACGGGTGAGCGTGCCGTCGGGGTCGGATGCCCGATGCACCGCAACCACCGCGCCCACCCCAACGACGATGGCCACCAGGATCGCCGCGCCGGCGACCCGGGGCCACCTCCGTCGGTTGTGCGACGCGCTGGTAGTGCTGGTCACCGCGTCAGCCTAGGTGCCACACCGGCGCCGGCCGACCGAACGGGGCAGCGATGTCGGTCCGCCAAATGACGTGGCAGAGTTGACCCGTGAGCAAGAACGAGAACGTCGACCGCACACGCGGCCCACAGACCCAATTGGCCTCTTCCCTCGACAAGGCGGATGACGCCCTGGTCATCGGCCTCATCTCCCCCGACCCCGACGCCGACGAGCCACCGACCCTCGTGGTGGGCGACGGCGTGCTCGACGACGCGCAGGCGTCGGCGATCACCACCGCGTTGACCGCACTCGGCGCCACCGGCAAGCACGGCGAGGTGACGTCGGTGCCCGCACCGCCGACCCTCGGCGTCGACGTCGTGGTCGCCGTCGGCGTGGGGTCCGCCGACGACCTCGACGACGACGAGAAGCTCCGACAGGCCGCCGGGGTCGTGTCTCGTGCGCTCGACGGGCACACGCAGGTCGCCACCACCCTCGCGACCGCTGCGATCGCGCCGGTGGCCGAGGGGTTCTTTCTCGGCTCGTACCGTTTCGACGAATTCCGCTCCGACAAGTCCCGGCCGAAGAAGACCCCACCGTCCACCGTTCGGCTCCTCGTCGAGGACACCGGCAAAGCGGCCGCCGCCGAACTCGACCACGCCGTCGCCGTCGCCGACGCGACCGCCATCGCCCGTGACTTCGTGAACACTCCGCCGAGCCACCTCTACCCGGCCGAGTTCGCCGAGCGTGCTCGGGCGTTGGGCAGCAAGGCCGGACTGAAGGTGGAGATCCTCGACGACGCGCAACTGGCCAAGGACGGCTACGGCGGCGTCATCGGCGTGGGACAGGGCAGTTCCCGCCCGCCCCGCCTGGTACGGCTGACCCACGCCGGCGCCAAGGGCGCCAAGAAGGTCGCTCTGGTGGGCAAGGGCATCACGTTCGACACCGGTGGCATCTCCATCAAGCCGGCCGCGAACATGGAGAACATGACCTCCGACATGGGAGGTGCCGCGGCGGTCATCGCCGCGACGATCCTCGCCGCGCGGCTGGGCCTCGACGTGTCGGTGACCGCAACGGTCCCGATGGCCGAGAACATGCCGTCGAGCACCGCGCAGCGGCCCGGCGACGTCCTCACCCAGTACGGCGGCACCACCGTCGAGGTGATCAACACCGACGCCGAGGGGCGTCTGGTACTCGCCGACGCCATCGTGCGCGCCTGCGAGGACGAGCCCGACTACCTCATCGACACCGCCACGCTCACCGGCGCGCAGATGGTGGCGCTGGGCAACCGCACCTCGGGTGTGATGGGGACCGACGACTTCCGCGACCGCGTGGCCGAACTCTCGGCAGAGGTCGGAGAGAACGCCTGGCCGATGCCGCTGCCGAGCGAGCTGCGCGCCGACCTCAAATCCCGTGTCGCCGACCTCGCCAACGTGGCACCGCACCGCTGGGGCGGCATGCTCGTCGCAGGGCTCTTCCTCAAGGACTTCGTGCCCGAGGGCGTGCAATGGGCCCACATCGACATCGCCGGACCGGCTTTCAACACCAGCGGCCCGTGGGGCTACACCCCCAAGGGTGGTACGGGCGTACCCGTCCGCACCATCGCCCGGGTTCTCGAGGACATCGGCGAGAACGGGTGAGCCGGTGACCCGCCGGTGAACCCACAGTGACCCTCGTGCCGACATGCCACGTGTGCCGGGCCACCGGCGGGTAGGGTTTACACGCGTGGGGGCCGACCACCCGCAGCCACCCGGATCCGGTGACACACCCGCCACCGGCACCACCACAGACACACGTCGAGTTGAGGAGTCAACAACGATGGCCTTCTCCGTCCAGATGCCCGCCCTCGGTGAAAGCGTCACCGAGGGGACAGTCACCAGGTGGCTGAAGGAGGAGGGAGACACCGTCGAGGCCGACGAGCCATTGCTCGAGGTCTCCACCGACAAGGTCGATACCGAAATCCCCGCACCGACGTCGGGCGTGCTCACCAAGATCATCGCGAATGAGGACGACGTGGTCGAGGTCGGCGGCGATCTGGCCCTGATCGGCGAGGAGGGCGAGTCGCCCGCCGACGACGACTCATCGGATTCCGCGTCGTCGGGCGGCACCGAGCCCGAGGACGCCGCCGAACCGGAACCCGAACCGGAAGCACCCTCGACCGACTCCGACGCCCCGGCGGAGAAGCCGACGGCGAAGGCCGCTCCGAGCGGGTCGTCGGGCACGGACGTGCTGATGCCCGAACTCGGCGAATCGGTCACCGAGGGCACCGTCACCAACTGGCTCAAGTCGGTGGGCGACGAAGTGGCCGCCGACGAACCGCTGCTCGAGGTGTCCACCGACAAGGTCGACACGGAGATTCCGTCGCCGGTTGCCGGCACGCTGCTCGAGATCGTCGCCGAGGAGGACGACGTGGTCGAGGTCGGCGGCAAGCTGGCGGTGATCGGAGACGCCGCGGCGGCGAAGTCCGAACCCGAACCGGAACCCGAACCCGAACCGGAGCCCGAGCCCGAGCCCGAACCCGAGCCGGAACCCGCGAAGTCCGAGCCGGAGCCCGAGCCCGAACCGGAACCGGAGCCCGAGCCGGAACCGGAGCCGGAACCCGCGAAGGCGACGGAGTCCGAGCCGCCGACCATGGAGTCGACGCCGTATGTGACCCCGCTGGTGCGAAAGCTGGCCGCGGAGAACGACATCGACCTCAACTCGCTGAAGGGCACCGGCGTCGGCGGTCGCATTCGCAAGCAGGACGTCCTCGCTGCGGCCGAGGCGAAGAAGGCTCCCGAACCAGAGCCCACCCCGGCACCCGCTGCCGCCGCCCCGGCGGCACCCTCGGCGCCGAGCGCGGGCAAGGAGATCCGTCCGGAACTCGCCGAGTTGCGCGGCACCACCCAGAAGATCAACCGCATTCGGCAGATCACCGCGAAGAAGACCCGGGAGTCGCTGCAGACCAGCGCACAACTCACCCAGGTGTTCGAGGTCGACATGACCAAGATCGTCACGCTACGCAAGGCGGCCAAGGATTCGTTCCGCACCGCCGAGGGCGTCAACCTGACGTTCCTGCCGTTCATCGCCAAGGCGGTGGTCGAGTCGCTCAAGCTGCATCCCAACGTCAACGCGTCGATCGACGAGGACAAGAAGGAGATCACCTACTACGAGAAGGTGCATCTCGGTATCGCGGTGGACACCGAGCAGGGCCTGCTCTCGCCGGTGATCCACAATGCCGATGATCTGTCGATCGCCGGACTCGCCCGGGCGATCGCCGACATCGCGGGCCGGGCCCGCAGCAACAAGCTCAAGCCCGACGAGTTGGCCGGCGGCACCTTCACGATCACCAACATCGGCAGCCAGGGCGCGCTGTTCGACACCCCCATCCTGGTTCCGCCGCAGGCGGCGATGCTGGGCACCGGCGCGATCGTCAAGCGTCCGGTGGTGATCACCGGTGAGGACGGTTCGGAGTCGATCGCGGTGCGGTCGATGTCGTATCTGCCGCTGACCTACGATCACCGCCTGATCGACGGCGCCGACGCGGGCCGCTTCCTGACCACGATCAAGAAGCGACTCGAGGCCGGCGAGTTCGCCGCGGATCTCGGGCTCTGACGGAACCGATGCTCATTGCCGTCGCGGGCTCACAGGGACTGATCGGGTCGTCCCTGACCACCGCGCTGACCGATGCCGGCCACACCGTGCGGCGCCTGGTCCGGCGTGAGCCGCACGCCGCCGACGAGTTCGCCTGGGACCCCGAGACCATCGGGGTGCCCGCTGAGGCGATCGACGGTGCGGACGCGGTGGTGAGTCTCGGCGGTGTCGGGGTTGGCAACCAGCGGTGGACGGGCAGATTCAAACAGGAACTGCGTGATTCGCGCGTCACCCCGACAGAGGTGATCGCCGAGGCGGTCCGCGACGCCGCGGTGCCCACCTTCATCAGTGCGAGCGCCACCGGTTTCTACGGCAACACCGGTGACACCCCGGCCACCGAATCCACCCCCGCCGGTGACGGATTCCTGGCCGACCTGGTGACCGACTGGGAGGACGCGGCCACCGCCAACGCCGGCCCCGACACCCGGGTGGTGCTGCTGCGGACGGCACCGGTGCTTGCGCCCTCCGGGGGCATTCTGGGCAAGCTCAAGCCGTTGTTCACCCTCGGTCTCGGCGGCAGCATCGGCAGCGGAGAGCAGTACTTCTCGTGGATCAGTCTTCTCGACGAGGTACGTGCGATCGAATTCCTGCTGACCTCGTCGGTCCGCGGTCCCGTCAACCTCGCCGCCCCCGGGGCGGTTCGGTTCGCCACGTTCGTCGACGAGCTCGGGCGTGCGGTGCACCGGCCCACCCTGTTCAAGGTGCCGGCCTTCGCGGCCCGGCTGGCGGGCGGCGAGATGGCCGAGGAAATGATTCTGTTCAGTCAACGCGTTGCACCCGGTGTGCTGACCGACAACCACTTCGAGTTCACTCATCCCGACCTCTCCGCGGCCCTGGCCTACGCGACAGCCTGAGGCGGCGATGAGCGAGCGCACCCGCCGGGAATCAATCCGCGTCGTCGACACGCCCGTCGAGGTCTCGCGCCTCGGCGTCGTCGACTACGGCGCCACCTATGACCACCAGCACGCCCTGGCCGCCGACCGTGCCGGCGGTGCGCTCGATCACGACGTGCTGCTGCTGCTCGAACACCCGTCGACCTACACCGCGGGCAAGCGGACCGAAGACGCCGACCGGCCCACCAACGGCGCGGAGGTCGTCGACGTCGACCGGGGCGGGCGTATCACCTGGCACGGCCCCGGACAGCTCGTCGGGTACCCGATCGTGGCACTCGCCGAGCCCCTCGACGTCGTCGACTATGTCCGGCGCATCGAGTCGGCGCTGATCGAGGTGTGCGCCCACTTCGGTGTGGACGCGGGCCGCGTGGCGGGACGCTCGGGGGTGTGGGTGTGCGACGCCGCGGGTGAACGCAAGCTCGGTCAGATCGGTATCCGGGTGGCACGCGGGGTCACCCTGCACGGTTTCGCCCTCAACGTGAATCCGGACATGAGTGCCTTCGACGCGATCGTGCCGTGCGGCATCGCCGACGCGGGCGTCACGTCCCTGTGCGCCGAGGCCGGCGCACCGATCGGTGTCGACGATGTCATCGGTCCGGTCGCCGAAGCAGTCGCGTTCGCCCTCGACCATCGCGGTCCCGCGCCGACGGGAACCCTCACCGCACCGCGCGTAGCATCGGTGCGGTGACCGTGACCGGAGATCCCACCCCCTCGTCCACCTCCCGGGTCGCAGCGCAGACGCCCAACGCGCCGGACGGCCGCAAGCTGTTGCGCCTGGAGATCCGCAACGCGCAGACCCCCATCGAGCGCAAACCCAAGTGGATCAAGACCCGTGCCACGATGGGCCCCGAGTACAGCGAACTCAAGGGCCTGGTCAAGCGCGAAGGCCTGCACACCGTGTGCGAGGAAGCCGGCTGCCCCAACATCTACGAGTGCTGGGAAGACCGGGAGGCCACCTTCCTCATCGGTGGTGAACAGTGCACCCGACGCTGCGACTTCTGCCAGATCGACACCGGCAAACCCGCCGAACTCGATCGCGACGAGCCCCGCCGGGTCGCCGAGAGCGTGCAGGCCATGGGCTTGCGCTACTCGACCATCACCGGTGTGGCCCGCGACGACCTCCCCGACGAGGGCGCGTGGCTCTACGCCGAGACGGTGCGCGCCATCCATCAGCTCAATCCCGGTACCGGCGTGGAGAATCTGATTCCCGATTTCCACGCCGAGCCGGACCTGCTCGCCGAGGTCTTCGACGCACGCCCGGAGGTGCTGGCCCACAACCTCGAAACCGTGCCACGCATCTTCAAGCGCATCCGGCCCGCATTCCGCTACGACCGGTCCCTCGATGTGCTCACCCAGGCACGCGATTTCGGCCTGGTCACCAAGTCGAACCTCATCCTCGGCATGGGCGAGACCCCCGACGAGGTGCGGGAGGCGATGGTCGACCTGCACGACGCCGGCTGCGACATCCTCACCATCACCCAGTACCTGCGGCCCTCGCCGCGCCATCATCCGGTGGAGCGGTGGGTCAAGCCCGAAGAATTCGTCGAGCACTCCGACTTCGCGCGCGACCTCGGCTTCGCCGGGGTGATGGCCGGACCGCTGGTGCGCTCGTCCTACCGGGCGGGGCGGCTCTACGCACAGGCCATGGCACACCACGGGCGGACCCTGTCGCCGGCGATGGCGCATCTCGCCGAGGAGGGGTCGGCGAGCCAGGAGGCATCGAGCCTCTTGCAGCGCCTCGCCCGCTGAGCCGTATCCTGGACGGCATGGCAAAGGCGCAGTCCACGAGCAAGGAAGCGAAGGCCGCTGCGAAGCAGGCCCGCAAGAAGGCGTCCAAGGAGCGTCGCCAACAGCTGTGGCAGGCCTTCCAGATGCAGCGCAAGGAAGACAAGCGGCTGATCCCGTACATGGTCGGCGTGTTCGCGGTGATCGTGGCGATCTTCGTGGTGCTCGGCCTCGCGTTCGGGAATGTCTGGCTCTTCACCCCGATGGGTGTGATCCTCGGTTTGCTCGCCGCCTTCGTACTCTTCGGCCGCCGTGTCCAGAAATCGGTGTACACCAAGGCCGACGGCCAGCCGGGCGCCGCCGGGTGGGCACTGAGCAACATGCGTGGGCAGTGGCGGGTGAGTCAGGCCGTTGCCGGTACCAGTCACCTCGACGCGGTGCACCGGGTGATCGGCAAGCCCGGCATCATTCTCGTCGCCGAGGGCTCCCCCACCCGGGTGAAATCGCTGGTGGCACAGGAGAAGAAGAAGGCCGCACGCGTGGTGGGCGACACCCCGATCTACGAGGTGTACGTGGGCAACGAGGACGGGCAGGTCCAGTTGTCGAAGCTGGAGAAACACCTCAACAAACTGCCCAAGAACATCGACGGCAAGCGCATGGATGCGCTCGAGGGTCGTCTGGCGGCCCTGGGCGGCCGGACCTCCGGCCCGGCGATGCCGAAGGGACCGGTTCCCGCGAACGCCAAGATGCGCAGCATGCAACGGGCCGCCAAGCGCCGCTGAGCGGCCGTCGACTTGCCACGTGACGTGCCCGATACGGCGTCCGTCATCGGCACCGTGAGTCACGGCGTGAGCGCGCGGCATCGACCACCCCGGTGAACAGCCGCAGGTCGTCGGGCGATTCCTCGGGATGCCACTGGACCCCGAGCACGAACGGTTCTCCGGGTCTCTCAACCCCCTCGATCACCCCGTCGGCGTCGCATGCGGAAACGGTCAGCGAGTCGGCAGCCCGATCGATCGCCTGATGGTGATAGCACTGCGCGGTCACCCGGTGACCGACCAGCGACGCGAGCCGGGTGCCCGGCGTCACCGTGATGTCGGTCGCCGAGAACACCGCGTTTCCCGCTCGGTGGCCCGAGTGCCCCACCACGTCGGGTAGGTGCTGGTGCAAGGTTCCGCCGAGGGCCACATTGAGCACCTGCGCTCCGCGGCAGATGCCGAGCACCGGCACGCCCTGCGCGAGCGCGGCGTCGAGGAGCGCGAACTCCCAGTCGTCCCGTGCTCGGTCCGGGGCGTCGTTCTCCGGATGCGGAACCGTGCCGTACCGTGCCGGGTCGACGTCCTTGCCACCGGTCAGCACCAGCGCGTCGAGTCCCGCCATCACGGCCTCGGCCCCGGTGATTGCCTGCGGCGGCAACATCACCGCCACCCCGCCCGCGCGCGTGACACCGTCGAGATACACATGTGGCAACAAGCTGGCGTGCACATCCCAGACGCCGGTTTGTGCCTGCTGCAGATAGGTGGTGAGGCCGACGATCGGCGGCGGCGTAGCCACCGGTCAGCGGGTGCGGATGATCGCGGTGCCGGTCGCGCGGTCGTGCAGAGCCCGCCCGTTGTAGTCGTTCATCAGGGCCGGGACGATGAAGACGATGAGGACCTGCCGCGCCAGGGCGCGCACCGGGCCGACGGCCGCCGTCGGCTCTTCGCCGGCAACCTCGGCGGCCGCGCGGTCAGGCCCGTGATCGACGCGTGCCACCCGCAGTCCGAGGGCGAACTGCCCCGGTGTGAACCCGAAGATCGACACCGTCACCACGCCGATCACGAACCACACGCCCAGCACCATCGTGCTGATGGTCGGCGAGTCGAGACGCACGAACAGCAGCGCGAGACCGTAGGCGATCAGCCAGTCCAGCAACAGCGCCGCGGTGCGATGCCATCCGCCGGCCAGCGAGCCCGGCCCGTACTCGGGCAGCCCCAGATCGGCGCCGCGATACTCGATGTCGACGTTCTGGCCGGACTGCGGTCCCGAGAGCCAGGAGCCGGTGGCGCGCCCCATCAGCAGCCCACCCAGGCCGAATCGGGGCGGGTCGGGCCGAGACAGGTGGCGCGATAGTCCATGGGTTCCATGGTAGGAGCAGGTGGCGGTACGCGACCCGCCGGATCCGGGAGTGGGCCGATTCACCCTCCACGTATGGTCGTCTTCGGGAATAGTGAGTAATGCCCCCCGTCGAGTGCGCGTAACAGATGAGAAACACGCAATTGACGTGCGTGCAACGTCACATCCATAGGTTTCAGTCAGAGATCCGCTGCTGTCTCTCGGTGGCGGTCCAGGCATGCCAGGCGAACCCTCGGGGCGCGTCTGGCCGGCGACAAGTGAAGGAGTCACCGCACGGTGTACAGCAGCAACGAAGAACTTCTCGAGGGCATCAAGTCAGAAGGTGTCGAGTACGTCGACATCCGATTCTGCGACCTGCCCGGTGTGATGCAGCACTTCTCGATCCCCGCGTCGGCTTTCGACGAGTCGGTGTTCGAGGACGGTCTGGCGTTCGACGGTTCGTCGGTCCGTGGATTCCAGTCGATCGACGAGTCGGACATGATGCTGCTGCCCGACGCGACGACCGCACGGATCGACCCGTTCCGCAAGGCCAAGACGATGAACCTCAGCTTCTTCGTCCACGATCCCTTCACCCGTGAGGCCTACAGCCGCGATCCGCGTAACGTCGCACGCAAGGCCGAGGATTACCTGGCCTCCACCGGGATCGCCGACACCTGCTTCTTCGGCGCCGAAGCAGAGTTCTACATCTTCGACTCCGTGGCGTTCGCATCCGAGATGAACGGCACGTTCTACGAGGTCGAGTCGGAGTCGGGCTGGTGGAATTCCGGTTCGCCGACCGATCCGGACGGATCACCCAACCTGGGCTACAAGGTGCGCCCGAAGGGCGGCTACTTCCCCGTAGCACCCTACGACCACTACGTCGACCTGCGTGACGAGATGTCGACCAACCTGCAGAACGCGGGATTCGTCCTCGAGCGCGGGCACCACGAGGTGGGCACCGGCGGTCAGGCCGAGATCAACTACAAGTTCGACACGCTGCTGCACGCCGCCGATGACGTGATGCTGTTCAAATACATCATCAAGAACACGGCGTGGGCGAACGGCAAGACGGTGACCTTCATGCCCAAGCCGCTCTTCGGCGACAACGGGTCGGGTATGCACGCCCACCAGTCGCTGTGGAAGGACGGCAAGCCGCTGTTCCACGACGAGGCCGGCTACGCGGGTCTGTCCGACCTGGCGCGCTACTACATCGGCGGCATCCTGCACCACGCGCCGTCGCTGCTGGCGTTCACCAACCCGACGGTGAACTCCTACAAGCGTCTCGTGCCCGGTTACGAGGCTCCCATCAACCTGGTGTACAGTCAGCGCAACCGCAGTGCCTGCGTGCGTATCCCGATCACCGGCAACAACCCGAAGGCCAAGCGCCTCGAATTCCGTTGCCCGGACAGCTCGGGCAACCCGTACCTGGCGTTCGCGGCGATGATGATGGCCGGACTCGACGGCATCAAGAACAAGATCGAGCCGCACGAGCCCGTCGACAAGGATCTCTACGAGCTTCCGCCGGAAGAGGCCAAGGACATCCCGCAGGCACCGACCTCACTGTCCGCGGTGATCGACAAGCTCGAGGAGGATCACGAATACCTCACCGCCGGTGGCGTGTTCACCGAGGACCTCATCGACACCTGGATCGCGCTCAAGCGTGAGAACGAGATCGAGCCGGTGCAGATCCGCCCGCACCCCTACGAGTTCGCGCTCTACTACGACTGCTGATCGGCTGTCGCACGTGATGATTCGGCCCGCCCGCGCGTCCGGGCGGGCCGCTTCATGTCGGCGACCGGTTGGTCGACTCGACCGGTTTGCGTTCAGCCTCGCGAGAGCACATCCGACGATTCCGGGGGCTTCTCGACGGGTCGACGGCGCATCGCCAAGGACGCCAGTACCGCGGTGACCAGTAGAATTCCGGCGCCCACCCAGCTTGCGGCGGTGAGTCCGGAGACGAACGCCGAACGTGCGACGTAGGTGAGCGGCCCAGCGCGTTCGGGCGTCAGGTGGGCGGCCTCGACCAGGGCAGCGCTCAAGCTGCGAGTTGCTTCGCCGGTGGCAGCGCCATCCGGAAACGTGGTGCGGTACACAGCGTTGACCACGCTGCCCAGTATCGCGATGCCGAGTGCTCCGCCGAGTTCACTCGACGTTTCGAGCAGACCCGATGTAGCGCCGGTTCGGTCGGCCGGCGCCACACTGACGACATAGTCGGCAATCATGGAGGTCGCCGCGACGATGCCGGCTGCCAGTATCGACGCTCCGATCAGCACACTCACGATCGAATCCGATGTGGTCAGTGCCGCCAGAACCACGAATCCGCATGCGGCAACGAGCAATCCGGCCACGATCACCATTGGCCGGCCGACACGTCCGGCGGCGACCGCCGCCACCGGGGCGGCGACCCCGACGACGATCGAGGGCACCAGACTCCACAGCGCGGCGCGCAATGGTGAAAACGCCAGCACCGACTGCAGATATTGGGTCATCAGCACGGCATTACCCAGCATTGCGAACATGCAGATCAAATTGATCCAGATCGACGTGGCGAAACGCCGTTCGGCCAACAGCCCTACGTCGAGCATGGGCTGATCGATCCGTCGTTGGCGTGTAACGAAGACCGCTCCGAACGCGAGTCCGATTCCCAGCACCACCAGATGGACCCACGACCAGCCGTCGGCGGCGAGGTTCTTGATGGCCGCCACCGTAGGCAGCACAGCAGCCAGGGCGAGCAATGCACTGAGGACATCGACACGGCGTGCCGACGATCCGGTGTTTCCGGGCAACAGGATCGGGGCCACGACGAGCAGGACGGCCATCACCGGCACGTTGATCAGAAACACCGATCCCCACCAGAAGTGTTCCAGCAGAAGACCACTCACAATGGGACCGACCGCAACGCCGCCGGCCATCACGGCGTTCCACGTCGCGACGGCCTTGGTGCGTGCCGACTCGTCGTCGAAGATGTGCCGGATCATTGCCAAAGTGGACGGCATGAGGGTCGCCCCGGCAACAGCCAGCAGCGCGCGTGCGCCGATCAACATCTCTGCCGACGTCGACAGTGCCGCTCCGATCGACGCCAGACTGAAGGCAGCGGCGCCGAGCATCAACAGCCGTCGGTGCCCGATCCGGTCGGCGAGCGAACCCATCGTGAGCAGCAGACCGGCCAGGATGAAGCCGTAGACGTCGAAGATCCAGAGTTGCTGCTCGGGCGTCGGTGCCAGGTCGGCGGCGATATAGGGAACCGCGAAGAACAACACCGAGACATCCATCGACACGATCAGCATCGGCAGGCACAACGCGGTCAGTCCGATCCAGGGTGAACGAGTCACGATCACCACTTCCTTTCTGCGTATGACGTAGACTGTTTAGTCCGTACGCAAATATATGGACTAACTGTGTATTTTGCAAGCAGTTAGTAGAATGCTTGGCATGGCCGCCAACGACGAGGGTGTTCCCATACCCCGCTACCTCGCACTGCTGTGGGGACACGAGAATCCGACGCCACGACGCGGACCCAAGCCCACCCTCACCGTGCGCGACATCGGGCGGACCGCCGCAGCCATCGCCGACCGCAGTGGATGGGAGGCGGTCACGATGAAGGCGATCGCGGACGAACTGGGTATGACGACGATGTCGCTCTACCGATATGTGGACAGCAAAGAAGACGTCCTGGAGATCCTCGCCGAGGAGGCCTACGGTCGCGCCGATCCGGCACTGACCGCGTCGGGTTCGTGGCGTGATCGGATCACGGCGTGGGCGAGAGCAGCTGTCGACGGCTTCCGTACTCACCCGTGGTTGGCTACGCTGCCGTTGTCTCGTCCGCCGATGGGACCGAATGTGTTGTCCTGGACCAATACCGGACTGCAAGCCTTCGACGAGACCGCGCTGAGCGGACAGCAGAAACTGAATGCGCTGCTCGTCGTCGACGGATTTGTGCGGCAACATGTCCGGCAGAGCACCCAGCTGGGCATGTTTCCCACACCGACCGCCACCGCGGCCGAACCGGCATACGAGGCGCTCGTCGGTGCGGTGATCGACGCCGAGTCGATGCCGAGCCTGGCCGCCGCGGTCCGCTCGGCGATGGCCGAGGCGACACCGGACGACGACTTCTTCGCCGAACAGTTCGACTTCGGCCTGTCCATCGTGCTCGACGGCCTGGGCATACTCATCGACGGATCGTGAAATCTCGATGAGAAATTCAATACAGATGTTTGCTCGACGCACTCTCTGGTGATCGACTGTGGGACATGATGCTTCGCCGAGTGTTCGCGCTCCTGTTGCCGGTGATCGCGCTTGTCACACCGTCGCCGGCGCACGCGGCCGGGCCGGTGATCCCGATCCCCGGCCAGGCGGCGCCGACGATGAGCCTGCACTCCGCCGTCACCCCACGTCCGGTCGACGGTGTGGCGCCGTTCTATCAGAATCGCTTCATGGCGCCCAACCCGGACGCCTCGATCCACAACGACGCCTGGCAGACCAACACCTATCACCGTGCCGGACCAGCGGCCGGGCTCAGCACGGTACGGTCGAATAGTCTTCCGGGAGAATGCGCTTCGATCACCTTTGACCGGCGCGGACGCATCCTGACGACCTGCATCGGTGCGGTCCGCGGGCTCTACCTCCTCGACCCGAACACGCTGGCCGAGATCGCGCGGTACCCCCTCCCCTCGAATTCGGGTTCCCTCGTGACCGGCGCGGCGAAGTCCGGCACGCTCAACGGCTTCGGCGGCGGCGGGTATTTCTATCTCAACAACCGCGATCAGGCGGTGATCGGCACCAGTGATCGGCACCTGCTCATCGTCGGGGAGAACAGTGCCGGCGATGGTCTCGTGCGCGTCGCCGACATCGACATCGGTGTGCACCTGCGCCCATCGGAGACACTGACCTCCACGTTGCCCGATTCGAACGGATTGCTCTGGTTCGTCGGCAAGGAGAACGGCGTCATCGGGACGGTCGACGCCGCGAGCGGGACCCTCCGCGTGATTCGGGTGGGTTCCGGAGCCGAGGGCGAAATCGAGAATTCGTTCGCCACCGGCTCCGACGGTGACGTCTACGTCGTGACCAACCGCGAACTCTTGCGGCTGCATGCCGCGGCCGACGGAACACCGCAGATCGACTGGCGGGTGACCTACCCCAACAGTCGGCAGCACAAACCGGGTCAGGTCGACGACGGCAGCGGCACCACTCCGGCGTTGCTGCCCGGCGGTTACGTCGCGATCGCCGACAACGCCGACCCGATGAATGTCGTGGTGTATCGGACGGGGCCCTCGGCGTCCCGCACACCGCTGTGCACCACTCCGGTGTTCTCGCGCGGCGCGAGCGCCACCGAGAACTCCCTCATCGCGGCCGGCAACTCTCTGGTGGTGGAGAACAATTACGGATACTCAACGGCCAGAACGTCTTTGGGTGGGTCATCGACGCCGGGTTTCGCGCGTGTGGACGTGTCGGAGTCGGGTTGCTCGGTGCGGTGGACCAATCACACGGTTGCCGCGCCGAGCGTGGTGCCGAAACTGTCGTTGGCCACGGGGCTGGTGTACACCTACACGAAGAACTCCGGCGTCATGGCTCCCTGGTCGTGGACGGCCATCGATTTCCGCACGGGCGCCATCGTGTGGCAGCGACCGGCGGGAAGTGGACCACTGTTCAACAACAATTACGCCGGAATCGCGATCGGACCGACCGGCACCGCATATCTGGGTGTCCTCGAGGGAATTGTGTCCTTGCGAAGCCCGACGTGAGTCGAGGCGCTGAACACCGCGATTGCCGAGAAGTATCAAGTCAGGGACTTTCTTCCCTCACGTCCTCGCCACTTTTCCTTTACCGTTAATTCATGGCCCCTAGAACACGCTTTGTCGAAGATCTGGCCCCCGGAGACCGCATCAGCTTCGACGGGATGCACGGAGTCGTCCGCACCACCTCACCGCACGGCACCGACGAGCGCCTCGTCGAACTCGTCCACTCCTCCGACGACCGCAATGAGATCGTGCTCACTGTGGGTTCAAGGGTGGAAGTGCTCTAGCCTTCTCGCAACGGTTGCGCCGCGCGGGTCACGTCACCGGCGCGGCGTCGAGGTCGGCGAACATCTGCTGGTTGTGACCGAAGGCGGCCACCGCTTCGGCCACAAGTCGCTCGACGCCGTCGTCGTCGAGTCCGAGCGCATCGAGCCGCTCCCGGTAGGCATCCTTGTATCGCTTGAGCTTGTCGATTCCGTCGAATGCGTAGAAGCTCAGCGTCGTCTCGTCGAGTCCGTAGTGCAGGCGCATCCGGTGCGCCACAATCTGTCCGCCGGAGAGGTCACCGAGGTAGCGGGTGTAATGGTGCGCGACGAAGCGCACCGGATCGTGCCGCGTCGCGCTGATCGCATCGACATAGCGCCGCGTGGCCGGTAACGGCGTTCTCGCCGCGCCGGCCCCGAGCGCGGCGAGGTCGGCGTCGAGCCGCGCCGCTCGGCGGAGGCGATCGTCGAGAACCGCGTCGGCGACCGGATCACCGGCCAGATCATCACCCACATCTTCGAGCGCGCGGTACACGAACCACAGTTGGGTGGCCAGGCGCCGGTAGGCATCCACGTCGAGCCGCCCCGACATCAGGTCGTCGACGAAGGTCGCGTTCTCGGCCTGCTGATGAGCCGCAGCTGTTGCCGCACGCAGGCGCGCGGAGATCGTGGACGTGGACATGATGTGTCAGTCATACCACCGACGGCGATACCACCGAAGGGGGCGCCAACGACCGGCGATCCCGGCACACGCGCGTGGACCTCACCCGGCCACCAGGTTCACCACGATGGTCCGGTGATCGGAGCCGCGCAGCTCGTGAGTGTGCACCGACGTCGCCACGAACCCGCGCACGAGGACGTGATCGATACCGATCAGCGGCTGCTGCGCCCATCGATCGGTGGGGAAGGTCGGGACGAATCCCGCCCCGGCCTGGTCGGTGGCCGCGGCGAAACCGTTCTGCAGTAACTCCCGGAACCGCGCCTGATCCCAGGTTGCGTTGTAGTCGCCGGCCGCGATCGCGGGTCCGGGTGGAAGCGATCGCAGGTAGTCCCGGACCGATCCGAAGTCATCGAGCCAAGTGTTGCTCTGCCCGCGCAGAGGTGCGGCGGGATGGATTGCGAGTACCTGCGCGTCCGGCGCGCCGGGCAGTGACGTGCGCGCAGACAGATTGTGCAGCACCGTGTTCGGGATCTGTGCCTGATCGGTGAGTGGGTGTTTGCTCAGTAACGCGCTACCCACCGCTTCCGGTCCGGGTATCGCGTAGGAGTACGGCAGCTGTCTGCCGATGCCGCCGGCACGCACCTTCGCCAGCGCCTCGGGCGTCAACTCCTGCAGCGATACCAGATCGGCGTCCGCGTCGGCGACGATCGACGCGAGTTGGTCGATGTCGGCCCCACCGAACAGCAGGTTCGACGACACCACGGTGAATCGCTCTCCGGCCGGTGCGGTCTGCGAGACCCACAGTGGCGCTTGCGTGTAGCACAGGGCCAGGGACGCGACGACGGTCAGCGAGAGCATCATCCATCGCCGCAACGCCGCGAAGAGCACCAGCGCGAGAACACCCGGGACGATGGCGTACGGTACCGCGCTGGTCAGGTAGATGCTGAGTTCGCCACGCGAGGGGTAGTAGTGCAGCCATACCGCCACGGCGACCACGGCCAGCAGCACCCAGCCGAATACGATCAGCAGAAAGAATGCGGCTCTGCGCATTACGCTCCGAAGACCTTGCGTACCACGGCTTTCGCCCGACGGGTGACGCGCAGATAGTTCTCCAGGAAGTCGCCGGCCTGATCGTCGGGCCATCCCGCGGCGAACGCGATCTGCCGGAGCTGCCTGCCGGGGCCGGGCAACTGGTCGATGGGCTTTCCACGCACCAGCACGAGCGCGTTACGCGCTTTCGTCGCAGTGAGCCAGGCGTCCTTGAGCAGGGCGACGTCGTTCTCGCTCAACAGTTCCGCGGCGCCGATGGCGTCGAGCGTCTGCAGCGTCGAGGTGTTGTGCAGTGACAGGAAGCGGTGACCGTAGCGCAACTGCATCAGCTGGACGGTCCACTCGATGTCGGCGAGCCCACCGCGACCGAGCTTGGTGTGGGTGGCCGGATCGGCTCCCCGTGGTAGTCGCTCGGCGTCGACCCGGGCCTTGATCCGCCGGATCTCTTTGACCGCGTCGGCGGACACGCCTCCCGCCGGATACCGGATCCGGTCGGCCATGTGCAGGAATTCGACGCCCAGCGCATCGTCGCCGGCCACCTGGTGCGCCCGCAGCAGTGCCTGGATCTCCCACGGCTGTGCCCATTGCTCGTAATACGCGGCGTAGGCGGCCAGGGTCCGCACCACCGGGCCGTTTCGTCCCTCCGGACGCAGCCCGGTGTCCACTTGAAGCGGCGGGTCGTCGCTCGGGGAGCCCAGCATCGAGCGGACCTTCTCCGCGATCGTCTGCGACCACCGCACGGCAGCCGACTCGTCGACGCCGGGATTCGGCTGGCACACGAACAGCACGTCGGCGTCGGAACCGTAGCCCAGCTCCCCACCGCCCAGCCGGCCCATTCCGATGACGGCGATCCGCGCGGGCGCATTGGCCTGCGGGTCGATCCCGCCATCCCCGGTCCCCGATCCCCCGGTTTCGGATTCCTCGCTCCCCGATCCGGCGTTCCCGGCGTCGCGAACCTCCGAATCGTGGATCGCGTAGATGAGAGCGGCATTGAGCACCGCGGCCCACACACTCGACAGCGCCGCGCACACCTGCGGCACGTCCATCATCCCGAGCACGTCGGCCGATGCGATGCGCGCCAACTCTGCCCGCCGATGCGATCGCGCCACCGCCACCGCGCGCCGCAGATCGGGCTGCCGCACCGTCGATGCCACGAGTCCGCGCGCCACTTCACCGGAATCGACCTCACACAGTTTGGGGCCGCCGGCGCCGTCGGAGTACAGGTGGATCACCTCCGGTGAACGCATCAGCAGGTTGGCGATGTACTCCGACGCGCCGAGCACGTGCATGAGCCGTTTGGCCACCACACCGTCGTCGCGGAGCAGCCGCAGGAACCACTCGTTGTCCATCAGGTCGCACAGTCTGCGATAGTTCAGCAGCCCGGCGTCGGGATCGGGGGTGTTGCCGATGTACTCGAGGAGCTGCGGCAGCAGCAATCGCTGCACCTGGCCCCGCCTGCCGCCGGTGGAGGCGAGCGCCCGGATGTGGCTGAGCGCGCGGTCGGGCTGGGCGTAACCGAGTGCGGACAGTCGGCGCTGCGCCGACACGTCGGTCAGCGTCAGCTCGTCGGTGTTGAATCGGGTCGCCGCGTCGAGCAGCGGCCGGTAGAAGAGTTTCTGATGCAGTCGTCGAACCCGCAGGCTCTGGTGTTTGATCTGGTTGCGCAGCACCGTGGTGGCGTCGAGATCGCCCTCGCGGCGGATGTGCGCCGCCCGCGCGAGCCACCGCATGTTCTCCTCGTCGTCGAACGCGGGGAGCATGTGGGTGCGGGACAGTCGCTGCAACTGCAGGCGGTGTTCGAGCAGGCGCAAGAACTGATACGACGCAGTGAGGTTTGCGCCGTCGTCGCGTCCCACGTATCCGCCCGCGGTGAGCGCGTTGAGTGCGTCCACCGTGGCACGCACCCGCAACGTCTCGTCCACCCGGCCGTGCACCATCTGCAGCAGTTGCACCGCGAACTCCACATCGCGGATGCTGCCACTGCCCAGTTTGAGGTTGCGGTCGCGTTCGCTTTCCGGGACAAGCGATTCCACGCGCCGGCGCATCGCTTGCACTTCCGGCACGAAGTCGTCTCGCTCCGCGGCCTGCCATACCATCGGGTTGAGCGCCTCGTGATATCGCTCGCCGAGTTCCATGTCGCCGGTCATCGGGCGCGCCTTGAGTTGCGCCTGGAACTCCCAGGTCTTGGCCCACCGACGGTAATAGGCGACATGCGATTCCAGCGTCCGGGTGAGCGCACCGGCCTTGCCCTCGGGTCGTAACGCCGCATCGACCTCGAAGAAGGCCAGCGTACCGACGCGCATCATCTCCCCCGCGATCCGCGCCGACGTGCCGTCGGCCGGTTCGCTCACGAAGACGACGTCGACGTCGCTGACGTAATTCAGTTCGCGCGCACCACATTTGCCCATCGCGATCACCGCGAGCCGCACCGGGATCGGCCGGTCGGCGCACACCTCGCGGAACGCCACGGCCAGCGCAGCGGTCAGCGCCGCGTCAGCAAGATCGGCCAGCCGCGAACCCACCTCCGGGAACGCGAGTACCGGTTCGTCCTCGACGGTCGAGGCCACGTCGTGCGCCGCAACCTCCATCAACAGGTTGCGATAGGCCAACCGCAATGCGACCACCGCGCGGGGCCCGCTGAATCCGGCACGGTAGATGCTGTTGCCCTGTTCGATCTCGCCGGGCTCGGCGGTCGCATCAACCGCGTCGAGCATCCGCGCGAAGACCTCGTCACGGTCGGGCAGTTCGTCCTCGAGGAGCAGACGCCACGACTGCGGCTCGGCCACCAGATGGTCGGCCAGCGCGTCCGAGGACCCCGTCACCGCGAAAAGCCGGCCACGGAATCCGGTGTTCGACCGCAACCGCGCATCGATCTCCGCCCACTCCGATCCGTCCGTGGCGGCCAGGCGCACCATGGCGCGCAGCGCCAGGTCGGGGTCGGGAGCCCGTGACAGCGCCCAGAGCAGATCGACCGATTCCTCGTCGTTCCACCCCAGCTCGTCGAGGCTCACCGACGCCGAGGGGTCGAGTAGACCCAGCCGCCCCACGCCCGGCACGCCACCACGGCCACGAAGAGTTGTCACACCCCGAAAATAGCGGCCCGGCCGATCGTGCCGGAAGCGCGGGTCGTGCAATCCGCTATTTCGCCCCACTCTCCCGGTTCTCACGGGCGTGCGCCACGCCCGCCTTCGCCAGCAGCCACGGCACCACCAGGGTGGCCAGGGCTGTCACCACCCACACGATCACCGTGGCTGCGATCCAGGTGCCCACGCCACTGATCGAAATGCCGTCGCCGCCGAGCAAGGAGGCAAGCAGTAGCGCGACGAACGTGGATACCAGGCCCACTCCGCCGATGAACGCTTCCGCGTTTCGATGTACGAACTTGACGATGAACGGGCTGAGGATCGCCTGCGCGGCAGCGAAGATGATCACCGCGAGCAGGAAGCCGGCCACGTGGACGGTCATCTTGTCCAGGATCGCGGTGGCGACGAGAATACCGATCGCCGCGGAGATCAAATACACCAGGACACGAACAACGATGCGCATCATGAGGTCATCGTAGGGGTCGGCGGCCACCCCGGGTGGCATGTTCGCCGGGCCACGTCACAGCGGCAGGTAGCGCTTCAGCTCGAACGGGGTCACCTGGCTGCGGTAATCGTTCCACTCGGTCCACTTGTTGCGCAGGAAGTAGTCGAAGACGTGCTCGCCGAGCGCCTCGGCGACGAGTTCGGAACCCTCCATCGCGTGCAGGGCCTCGGCGAGGCTGCCGGGCAGCTCCTTGTAGCCCATCGCCCGCCGCTCGCCCGGGGTGAGCGCCCACACGTCGTCCTCGGCCTCGTCTGGCAGCTCGTAGTCCTCCACGATGCCCTTGAGTCCGGCCGCGAGCAGCACTGCGAACGTGAGGTAGGGATTGCACGCGGAATCGGGGCTGCGGATCTCCACGCGGCGCGAGGACGCCTTGTTCGGGGTGTAGAGCGGCAGCCGGATCAGGGCCGAGCGGTTGGCGCCTCCCCAGGTGGCCGACGTCGGCGCCTCGCCACCGTGGATCAGACGCTTGTAGCTGTTGACCCACTGGTTGGTGACGGCGCTGATCTCGGAGGCGTGGTGCAGAATTCCGGCGATGAACTTCTTGCCCGTCGCCGAGAGCTGCATCGGATCGTCGGGATTGTGAAAGGCGTTGGTCTCGCCCTCGAACAGGCTCATGTGGGTGTGCATCGCCGAACCCGGGTGCTCGCTGAAGGGTCTGGGCATGAACGTCGCCCAGGTTCCCTCCCCGATCGCCACTTCCTTGATGAGGTACCGGAATGTCATGACGTTGTCGGCCATGGACAGCGCGTCGGCATAGCGCAGGTCGATCTCCTGCTGACCCGGGGCACCCTCGTGGTGGCTGAACTCCACCGAGATGCCCGTCGACTCCAAGGCCTCGATCGCATGCCTGCGGAAGTTGGGGGCCGCGTCGTGCACGGCCTGGTCGAAGTATCCACCCGAGTCGGCCGGTGTCGGCACGCTGCCGTCGAGCGGCGCCTCCTTGAGCAGGAAGAACTCGATCTCGGGATGCACGTAGCAGCTGAAACCCCGCTCGGCGGCCTTGTTGAGCTGTCGACGCAGCACCTGGCGGGAGTCAGCCCAGCTCGGTGTGCCGTCGGGCATCACGATGTCGCAGAACATGCGGGCCGAGTGATGCTGGCCGGCGGATGTGGTCCACGGAAGGATCTGGAAGGTCGACGGATCGGGACGGGCCACCGTGTCGGCCTCGGATACACGCGAGAAACCCTCGATGGCCGAGCCGTCGAATCCGATGCCCTCGGCGAATGCTCCTTCGAGTTCGGCCGGCGCGATCGCCACAGATTTCAGATAGCCGAGTACGTCGGTGAACCACAGCCTCACGAATCGGATGTCGCGCTCTTCGAGGGTCCGCAGCACGAATTCCTTTTGGCGATCCATGATCGCCGACATTAGAAGTAGCCTGTTAAATCCGTGTTACATTCACAATTCGAACTCGACATGCTGCGGAAATGTACCGCAAATCTCAGCATGTGAGAGGGCCGTTCGGAATCGCGAGACGCGAGAAATAGGCATCGACGGCCGAGTCCACGCAGACGTTTCCCTGCAGTGCTGCCGTATGGCCGTACCCGCCGACGCTGATCAACCGGGCCCGCAGCCGAGTGGCCGCCGCAACCCCCGCCGCGTACGGGGTGGCCGGATCGTGCACGGTGGCCACCACCACCGGTGTCGGCGCGCCATCGGCGATGCCTTCTCGTCGCGGGGCCTCCTCAGGCCGCCGGTCCGATGTCGGCCAGAATGCACACTCATCAAGCGCACCACGGCCGGTGCCGCGACCGTCGTCGGCATACGGCGCCGCCTGCCGCTGCTCCCGATCCAACCGGTCCACCAGCGCGCGATCGGTGATCTGCGGACCGTCCGCACACCGCACCGCCAGAAACGCGTCGGCCGAGTTGTCGTAGTGTCCCGCCGCGTCACGGCCCTCCATCGTGTCGGCCAACGACATCAGGGTTTGCGCGCCCCGGTTCTGCCCATCAGGTCCGGGCGCGATGCCGGCCAACCCCGAACGCAAGGTGGGCCAGAGGTCGCGCCGATACAGCGCCATGCCGGTCGCCTCCACCGCGGCGTCGTAGGTGAGCAGGCGACCGTCGGCAACGCGGACCGGGCGTTGCCGCAGCGGCCGGACCAGGCGCTGGTACTCCGACACCGCACCGGCGGGATCGGCACCCAGCGGGCACTCCGGAATCCGGGCGCAGTCGGCGGCGAAACCCGCGAACACATCCTGGAAAGCGCGCGCCTGGGCCAGCGTCGCGGCGATCGGATCGGCGTCGGGATCATCCACGCCGTCGAGGACCAGTGCCCCGATGCGCGACGGATGATTGCGCGCGTACTCGATGCCCAGCCGGGATCCGTAGGAGTACCCGAGAAAGTCGATTCGGTTCTCTCCCAAAGCGATTCGGATACGCTCGAGATCCTCGACAACGAAGCCGGTGCCCAGGCGGGTCAGCACTTCGCTACCCACGCGCGTGCGGCAGAGTCCGGCGACACGGCGGGCGTCGCGTTCTGCGGCGGCGATCCCCGCCGGCGACCGGTCTCCCAGATCGGCCGAGCGTTGCGCGTCGCGTTCGGCGTCGGTGCGGCACCGGACGGTCGGCGTAGAGCGGCCCACACCCCGCGGATCAAAGCTCACCACGTCGTGATCGAGAGTGAATCGCATGGCGCTCAGGCTTGGCGCCGCCCCCAGCAGATACCGCACCCCCGAGGCGCCCGGCCCGCCCGGATTGATCACCACCGTGCCCTGCGCGGGTCCGGAAGCGCGTAGCCGCGCGAGCGCCAGCGTCACGGTGCCGCCACCCGTGGCCGGGTCCAGCGGCACGCGCAGCAGACCACATTGCAGACGCCCTGCCAGGTCGCCGACCGCGGGCGCGTCCGGGCACGCTTCCCATCCGATCGCGCCGGTGTCACCGGGTCGCGATGCGGGCGCGCAGGCAGACACCAGGCCGATCGCGACCACGAATACGGCGGGCAGCACTCGGCGCGACCACTCCCGCCGACGGGCTCGACCTCCCCCGCATCCGCCCGGCATGCCGCGAATCGTACGGCGTCGGTCCGGGCGAAGATGTGAGCAATGACACTCCGGTGCCGGGTTACCGACAGGTTGCCTGATGGGAGAATCGGGGTGTCATCAACCGCCCGGGTACCTGCCACGCAGGACTCGAGGAAGAAAAGAGACAACGATGTCGCCTGAGGCAACCTCTTCAGACGTGCCCGTATACGGCGCGACCCCCGATTCGACCCCCACCGATTCCGGCACGGCCCGGCGCCGCACCACCCGTGTGCATCATCTCGCCGCGATGAAGGAAAGCGGCGAGAAATGGTCGATGCTCACCGCCTACGACTATTCGAGTGCCCGCATCTTCGACGACGCCGGAATCCCGGTTCTGCTGGTGGGCGACTCCGCCGCCAACGTCGTCCTCGGCTACGACACCACCATCCCGGTGTCGATCGACGAACTGATCCCGCTGGCCCGCGCCGTGGTGCGCGGAGCACCGCACGCCCTCGTGGTCGCCGACCTGCCGTTCGGCAGCTACGAGGCCGGACCGCAACAGGCGCTGGCCTCGGCGGTGCGCTTCTTCAAGGAGGCGGGTGCGCACGCGGTCAAGCTCGAGGGCGGCGAACGCGTCGCCGAGCAGATCGCCACCCTCACCGCCGCAGGCATCCCGGTGATGGCCCACATCGGCTTCACCCCGCAGAGCGTCAACGGACTCGGCGGGTTCCGTGTGCAGGGCCGTGGTGATGGCGCCGACCAGCTCATCGCCGACGCCATCGCCGTGCAGGAGGCCGGAGCCTTCGCCGTGGTGATGGAGATGGTGCCCGCCGACATCGCCGGCCAGATCACCCGTAAGCTCACCATCCCCACCGTGGGTATCGGCGCGGGCAACGAAACCGACGCCCAGGTGCTCGTCTGGCAGGACATGGCCGGATTCACCCACGGCAAAACCGCTCGGTTCGTCAAGCGCTACGCCGACGTGGGCGGGCAATTGCGCACCGCCGCAGCGACATACGCCGACGAGGTGCGTCGCGGCGTGTTCCCCGGTCCCGAACACAGCTACTGAGCAGCTCGTGCGCCGACACCGGCGCACGAGCCATCGGCGCCCCCTACAGTTGGGGCATGCGCGACTTCTACCCGGCCCTCGAACCATATGCACGGGGCCACCTCGACGTCGGTGACGGGCAGCAGATCTATTGGGAGACCTCGGGGAATCCGGACGGCAAACCGGCCGTCTTCGTGCACGGCGGCCCCGGTGGCGGTACCGCGCCGGACCAGCGACGCTTCTTCGATCCGGCGCGCTACCGCATCGTGCTGTTCGACCAGCGCGGCTGCGGCAAGTCGCGTCCGCACATCGCCGACGGAGCCGACCTGTCGGTGAACACCACACCCAAGCTGATCGCCGACATGGAGGCGTTGCGATCGCACCTGGGCATTGATCGCTGGCAGGTGTTCGGCGGGTCGTGGGGTTCCACGCTGGGTCTCGCCTACGCGCAGACACACCCCGATCGGGTGACCGAGCTGGTACTGCGCGGCATCTTTCTGCTGCGTCGCAGCGAGATCGACTGGTACTACAACGGGGGCGCCGCCCACATCTACCCCGATGTGTGGGAGTCGTACCTGGCCCCGATTCCCGACGACGAACGCGACGGCGACCTCGTCGCCGCCTATCACCGGCTGCTCACCTCCGACGATCCGCACGTCGCGCAGTCGGCGGCCCGAGCGTGGACCGGGTGGGAGCAGGCCACCAGCTACCTGCTACCCAAACCCGAGGAGGCCGCGGCGGCGAAGGAGGACGCGGGCCCACGTTTCGATCTCGCCTTCGCCTCGATCGAGAACCACTACTTCGTCCATCACGGCTTCCTCGACGACGGTCAGTTACTGCGCGACATCGACCGCATTGCCGGCATTCCCGGCGTCATCGTGCAGGGACGCTACGACGTGGTCTGTCCGCTGCGCAGCGCATGGGATCTGCACCGGGCGTGGCCGTCGGCGACGCTGCACATCGTGGCCGATGCGGGCCACGCATCGTTCGAACCGGGAATCAAGCATCACCTCATCGAGGCCACCGACGCCTTCGCCGACCGATGATTCCGCTGCCCTAGACTGGATTCAAGCGACGAACAGGAGGACCCGTGCCGCCAACCGAACAGGTCGAGGTGGAGTTGAAGTTCGACGTCGGGTCGAACGTCGCCGCCCCGGACCTGAGGGTGTTGCCCGGTGTGGTGTCGGCCAGGGTCCCGGAGACATTCGGCCTCGACGCCACCTACTTCGACACCGAGAACCTCGATCTGGCCACCAACAAGATCACCATGCGCCGGCGCCGCGGCGGCCATGACGAGGGCTGGCACCTCAAGCGCCCCGCCGACGTTCCCGGTGCACGTCGCGAGCTCCGCATCGGCTTCGACGACGCTCCCGCCGACGGCGACATCCCCGACGCGCTGCTGATTCCGGTGCTCGCCCTCACCCGGCACCGCCCGCTGATCCCGGTGGCGGCGATCTCCACCTCGCGCACGATCACCACCCTGCTCGGCGTCGACGACGAACCGCTCGCCGAGTTCGCCGAGGATCGCGTGACCGCGCAGTCGCTGCTGCCCGGCGGGGCCTCGCAGCAGTGGTCGGAATGGGAGTTCGAACTCCTCGAGGGCGGCACCCCCAAGCTGCTCAAAGCAGCCCACAAGCTGCTGCGCGGTGCCGGCGGTACCGAACCGTCGAGCGCTTCCAAGCTCGCCCGGGCAATCGGTTCCACGCCTGCCGCCGACAACGCCGTGCCCGCACTGGGGCGTCACCCCACCGCCCTGGAACTCGTCATCACCGACGTCGCGATCCATCGCAACTCGTTGATCGCCTACGACCCCCTGGTCCGAGTGGATGCCGACGACGCCGTGCATCAGATGCGCGTGGCCACCCGACGCCTGCGCAGCGTGCTCTCGGGGTTTCCCACCGTGCTCGACGCGGCGCGCACCGCGCACCTCGACGCCGAACTGAAACTGTTGGCGCGCATCCTCGGTGAGGCCCGCGATTCAGAGGTGCAGCTGGCGATCGACACGTCGCTGCTGCGCAGCGAGTCGGCGTCGGATGCGCTGCGCAGCGTGCTCACCGGAGCCGAATCGGCGGTGCACGACCGCGCGATACGGGCCGCGCACGCGGCGATGAACTCGAACCGCTACTTCGAATTGCTCGACGCGATCGACGAACTGATCGCCGACCCGCCGCCGGGCCCGGACGCGGACATGTCGGCCTCCGATGCCGTCGACAAGGCGATCGCCAAGAGCCGCAAGCAGATCCGCAAGGCGCAGGGCACCTTGGCCGGCCTCGCCGAAGGCTCCGACGAGTGGTCCGAGCATCTGCACACCATCCGTAAACGCGCCAAGCGGTTGCGCTACAGCACCGACGCCGCCGAGCCGTTGGGCAAGAAGAAGTATCGGCAGATCGGCGACGTCGCCAAGGAGATCCAGTCGGCTCTCGGGGATTACAACGACACCCACATCAACCGGTCACGGTTGGCGGAGCTGGCCGCGTCGGGCGAACTGTCCGGGCACGATCTGTTCGTCCTCGGTCGCATCGACGCGCATCAGGAGTTCGACGGTGCGCGCGCGATCGAGGCGTACCGGAAGGCCGCGAAGAAGCTCTGAACGTCACGTCGCGGGCGAGAACAGCACTGTCCGGGTGGCGGGGTCGGCGGCGGCGAGCCGCACCGAAAGCCGGCTCGCCTGCGCGGGACTGCCCTCACACGCGGCGATGATCGCGGGTTGGTCGATCACGATGCGCGCCGGACGTGTGTCGGTGGCGGCGGCGAGCACCACGGCGTCGAACCGTTCGCCGACGCGGTCGGCGAGTACGACGGACTCGGCGAGGTCGATGCTCTGCCGGTCGGCGGCAGAACCGAGTGAATCGGCCGAGCGCAACAGTTTCGGCATCGTCGGCAACGCGCGGATCACCCAATCGGGTACCGGCTCGCCAGCGGTGACCGACAGGCACACCTCGGTGGCGAAGCGGTCACCGAGTCGGCGCAGCGGCGCTGTCACGTGCGCGTACACGCCCCCGATCGCGGCGTGCACCATCTCATTCGGCGTCTGCGTCCGGCTCTCGCCCGTCCCGGCAGGCAACGCGAGATAGCCCGCACCCCGCATCAGCGACGCGGCATGCGACATCAGTGCGAGCGTTTGCGGAGTGTCGGCGGGTAGCCCGGCGAGGAACTGTCCCGGGGTGGCTCCGGTGGGCCACGTCACCCCGAGTGCCGTGGCGGTCGCCGCGAGGTCGTCGACGGCCTCGGGCGCGGCGGGCGGCAGGGTCCGGAGCAGCCCGACCCCCGCGTCGCGCATGATGGTTCCCGCGCACATGCCGGTGAGCAGCGACAGCTCGGAGTTCCACATGTCGGCGGGCGTCTTCGGTGCGATCTGTAGTGTCCACCCGTCGGGTTCGCGCACGACCTCCTGATCGGGCAGGTCGAGTTCGATCGCTCCCCGGGCCAGCGCCACCCGGTGTCGCAGTTCCCCGAAGGCGGGCAGTGCGGCGATCGCGGGGTGCAAGCTGCCCGACCGTGCGTCGGCCCACACCCCCGCGTAGTCCAGGCGGGCGACCGAGCGTACCGACGCGCGGCGCACCGCCACGTCGGCGACCGCACCCTGCGGCGTCACCAGGATCGTCCAGAGCACGGCGGGCCGAATCCGGTCGGGCAGCAGCGATCCGGCGCCCTCGGAGAGCACCCGCGGGTGCAGCGGCACCGATCCGTCGGGAAAGTAGATGGTGCTGCCGCGGCGGCGGCTCTCCGCATCGAGTGCGTGTTCGGGGATCACCAGCGCGGCCACGTCGGCGATCGCGTAGTTCACCTCGTACCCGTCCTCGGTGACCGAGATCATCACGGCCTGGTCGAGATCCTTCGACCCCGGCGGGTCGATGGTGACCAACGGCAGGTCGGTGCGGTCTTCCCGGTCGGCGGCATGGGCGTCGACCGCGTGTTCGGCCTCGGCGAGCGCAGCGTCACCGTAGTCCTCGCTCACCCCGAGTTCGGTACGGATCGCGTCGAAGTCGATGTCGGGTGCGGAGAATCTGCGCTGCACACCAGCGACAGTATGTGAGCGCACCCTCCCGCGGGGCGCTGCACGCAGAACGGGGGCGAACGAGTCGGCGTGTAAGCCGGATCCTGTTCCGGCCCCGGGTCGGGGCCGGCGGCGACCATCCATCTGGGCACACCGTCGCCGGGTACCTCGAGCGGCCAACCCGCGGGCTCGGGCGAGCAGCCCTCGTGCACCCGCGCACGCGCACCGACCGGTGCGCGCTTCGGCCTTGCTCCGGGTGGGGTTTACCGAGCCGACGCGGTCACCCGTGTCGCTGGTGCGCTCTTACCGCACCGTTTCACCCTTACCGGTCTCGCGACCGGCGGTCTGTTCTCTGTGGCACTGTCCCGCGGGTCACCCCGGGTTGCCGTTGACAACCACCCTGCTCTGTGGAGTCCGGACTTTCCTCGGCGTGCGGCGTCCCCGGTGACCGGTCGTTCCGCGCGCCGCGGCCGCCCGGCCGACTCGTTCGCCCGTTCAGGATAGCGGGACCGCAGACGGGTCAGCGCAGGTGTGCGGTCTCGTTGACCGACCGCACCACCGACCCGCCGTCCGGGAAGAACTCGGTGACCGACACCGACGCCAGGTCGAGGTGCAGATGGAACAACAGCTCGGGTCCCACCCTCAATGCATGCTGCAGCAACGTCTTGATCGGGGTCACATGCGAGACCACGATCACCGTCTCGCCCGGGTATCGCCGCACCACCTCGTCCTTGGCGGCGATCACCCGTTGGGCGACCTGCGCGAAGCTCTCGCCGCCCGGGGCGGGCACGGTGGGGTCGCCGAGCCAGCGCGCGTGCACATTCGGATCACGATGCGCCGCTTCGGAAAACGTGAGCCCCTCCCACTCGCCGAAGTCGTTCTCCACGAACCCGGCGTCGCAGATCACCTCGCCACCGATGCGGTCGACGACGGCCTGCGCGGTCAGCCGGGCACGGTCGAGTGGCGAGCTGATGACGGCGGCGACGGGGGATTCGGCGGCGATGCGTGCGGCGGCGGCCTTCGCCTGCTGTTCACCGAGATCGGTGAGCGCGGGATTTCCCCTGCCCGAATACCGCCGATCCACCGACAGCGGTGTCTGGCCGTGCCGGAGTAGCACGATGCGGGTCGGCCGTGCACGCTGGCCCTGCCACGAGGGAGCGCTCACCGCCGGCGCGCTCCGGCGAGGTGGCTCACAGACCCGACTCGCCGGTCCGCACCAGCACCGCGCCGCACTCCTCGCAGCGGATCACCTCGTCGGCGTCGGCCCCGGCGATCGACGCGAGCGTGCCGCGGTCGATCTCCATTCGGCAGGCGCCGCAGCGGCGGGCCCGCAATAGTCCGGCACCCACCTTGCCCGCGGCACGCTGCCGCTCGTAGATCGCCGACAGTTCCGGCGCGATGTCGGCAGCGATCGCCGCGCGTCGCTCGGTTGCCGCCTGCCGGTCGGCTTCGATCTCCTGATACGCCGTGTCCCGGCGGTCACGGACGGCCGCCAGTTCGGTCTCGAGGTGTTCGGCCGTGGCCGAGGCCCGCTGACGCTCGGCCTCCACCGCCTCCTGCCGTTCCATGATCTCGAGCAGGTCGTCCTCGAGCATCGCCCGTCGGCGACCCAGCCCGGTGAGCTCGTGCTGCAGTTCGGAGAGCGCCTTGGCGGCGAGGCCACCTCCGGTCAGCAACGCGGAGTCCTTCTTCTCGCGGTCGGACATGCCGGTGACCTCGCTGTCGACGCGGCGGTACTCGCGGGTGAGGTCTTCGGCCGAGATCTCGGCGCGGACGTGGTCGTCGCGTGTCGACTCCAGCTTGCGGGTCAGTTCGGCGATCTCGGCGTCCTCGGGCAGCGTGCGGCCACGGTGATCGATCCGGGCAAGTTCGGCGTCGGCGTCGGCCAGATCGAGTAGGAGTCGTTGTGCCGCAGCATCGATCTTCATCGCACCTCCTCGGTCTCGGGTTCGCTCCACCGTACGCGCCCGCAGGTGGGCTCAGGCATCGGCATGCACGGTGAACGGATCGGTGGGCGCCGCGTACACCCGGGCGTCGATCCCGAGGGCACCACCGAGCAGTTCGACGACCTGCGGGCACCACGGGAACTCCGTCGCCCAGTGCCCCGCATCCACCAGCACCGGCCCGCCGGCACGCGTGGCCTCGTCGACCGGATGGTGGCGCAGATCTGCGGTGAGGTACAGGTCGGCGCCCGCTGCGGCGACGGCGCCGAGGAGCGAGTCGCCCGCACCGCCGCACACCGCCACCCGCGACACCAGTGCGTCGGGGTCGCCGGCGGCCCGCACGCCCCACGGCGTGCGCAGTCGTCGTGCGGCCAGCGCGGTGAACTCGCGCACGGTCATCGGGCGTTGCAGGGTGCCGATGCGTCCGAGACCCGTGTCGGAGTCGATGGGGGCGAGTTCGAGGACGTCGAATGCCGGTTCCTCGTACGGGTGGGCGGTGCGGAGCGCGGCGAGCACATCGCGTCGTATGCGTCGCGCGGCGACCATCTCGACTCGTGCCTCGTCGACGTGGGTGCGCTGCCCGATCTCCCCGATCGCCGGATTGGCCGCGTCCTGGGCCTCGAACTGGCCCGTCCCGACCACCGACCACGCGCAGTCGCGGTACTCGCCTATCGCTCCGGCGCCGGCGGCGAACATCGCCTCGGTCACCTGCTCGGCGTTGCCTTCGGGCACCATCACAGCCCATTTGTCCATCGGCGCGCGGGTTTTCGGCTCGATGGGCGAGGTGTTGTGTACGCCGAGGACATCGGCGAGCGCGTCGGAGACCCCGGGGCGTGCGCTGTCGGCGTTGGTGTGCGCGGTGAACAGGGCGGTGCGCGCCCGGATGAGCCGGTGCAGCACACGACCTTTCGGGGTGTCTGCGGCCACCGACTCGACGCCGCGCAGCAGCAACGGATGGTGGGCGACGATGATGTCGACGGCGGCGTCGGGATCGCAGGCGATGTCGACGACCGCGTCGGTCACGTCGACACACACCAGGGCGCGTCGCGCCGGTTCGTCGCGGTCGCCGCAGACCAGCCCTACCGCGTCCCACGTCTCGGCGAGTGCGGGCGGGTAGGCCAGATCGAGCAGATCGATCACGTCGCCGACCGTCGTCGCGGTCTGCTCAGCCGGTGCCATCGCCGACCTCCTTTCGCGCCCCGGTGAGGGCATCGAGCAGGGCGTCGACCTGCTGCGCGGGACGTACCGCCAACCGTAGGTGGTCGTCGGTGAGCCCGACGAAATTGGCACAACTGCGGACCGCGAATCCGCGGTCCCGCAGCGCCTGCCTGACCTGCAATCCGTTCGGCATGGCGACGAGTACGAAGGGCGCGGCCGGGTGGGTGCACACCGCCACCCCCGCATCGGTGAGCCGCTCGACCATCGCGGCCCGCTCGCCGATCATCTGTTCCGCGGCCCGGTCGGTGTACCGCCGGCCGTCGGGACCACAGCATTCGGCGAGGGCGACAAGCGCGGGCGTCGACACCGGCCACGGGCGACGGCCGCGGCTCAGCCGCTCGACGAGGTGGGGCGGGGCGAGCAGGTAGCCGGCGCGGAGCCCGGCCAGGCCGAAAGTCTTGGTGACGCTGCGGATGACGACGACATCGGGAAGCGCGACGCCGGCCAGCGACTCGGGTTCACGCCGACCGGTCACCGGGTGGGTGGTGAGATCGGCGAACGCCTCGTCCACGACGATGATCCGTCCGGGACGACGCATCGCCTCGATGGCTGCTCGTGGATGCAGCACCGAGGTCGGGTTGGTGGGATTGCCGAGCACCACCAGGTCGGCGGTGGGTGGCACGAGGTGGGCACTGTCGGTGTCGCGCAGCACCCACGGCGGCGGCAGCACCACCTGGCTGATCCGGGTTCCGGCGGCTCGCAGCGCCATCTCGGGTTCGGTGAATGACGGCTGGATCAGCGCGGCATGAGTCGCGCCCAGCCGCGGCAATGCCTCGAAGCCGTCGGCGGCCCCGGCGAGAAGCATCACCTCGGCGGGGTCGCGGCCGTGCAGGTCGGCGATGGTCGTGATCGCCCGCGTGACCAGTGCCTGGCCCGGATAGGACGTCACGTCGGCGAGCGAGGACACCAGTGCGTCGCGAAGGAACGCAGGCGGGTCGCCCCGCACATTCACCGCGAAGTCGATCAACCCGGCACCCGTGTCGGCGTCGCCGTGACGCCCGGGTGCGCGCAGTTCCTCCGTGCATTCCGGAACGCCGTGGACCGGCCCGACCGTCATACCCGACGAGCCTACGTGCACGATGGAACCGTGATGTTGCAGGCAGACCCCCGCGACCCGGCCACGACCCTGCTCGTGGACCTCGACGGCACCCTCACCGACAGTTTCGCCGGTATCGCCAACAGTTTTCGGCATGCGTTGGACGCGGTGGGCGCACCACCCCCACCCGACGAGGTGGTGGCGGGAATCGCCGGACCGCCGATGATCGACACCCTGCTCGGGCTGGGGCTCGACCAGGCCACCGCCGACGCCGCGATGCGTGCCTACCGGCGCCGTTACACCGACGTCGGGTGGCTGGAGAATGCGTTGTTCGACGGTGTCGCCGATCTGGTGGCCGATCTGTCGGCAAGTGACCGACGACTGGCGATTGCGACGTCGAAGAATCAGAACACCGCGCGCACCATCCTCGACCACTTCGGCCTGGCCGGGTACTTCGAGGTGATCGCCGGAGCCAGCGACGACGGCTCGCGGCGCAGCAAATCCGACGTGATCGCCCATGCTTTGGCAGAATTGGACATTGACCCCGATTCGGGCCCGCCGCGCCTCGATCGGCCGGCTGTGATGATCGGCGACCGATCGCACGACGTCGAGGGTGCGGCGGCTTTCGGTATCCCCACGATCGTCGTCGGATGGGGATACGCGTTGCCCGGAGAAGGGCACGACGCCGCATGGCGTGTCGAGACCGTCTCCGATCTGCGAAAGGTGCTGGGTGTCTGATCAATTGCACGTGTGTTTCGTGTGCACCGGCAACATCTGCCGTTCGCCGATGGCGCAGAACATCTTCCGTTCCGCGCTCGCCGACGCCGGACTCGCCGACCGGGTGCAGGTGTCGAGTTGCGGCACCAGCGGCTGGCATGTGGGCGAGCCCGCCGACAATCGCGCACGGACCGAACTGCTCGCGCACGGGTACTCCGACGGTCACGTCGCGTCGCAGCTCAGCCCGGACCACTTCGACGCCGACCTGCTGGTTGCCATGGACGCCGGGCACGTGAAGGAACTCGAACGCAAACGCCTCGGCGACCGGGTGACGCTGCTGCGCAGTTTCGATCCCGCTGCCGGCGACGACCTCGACCTCGCCGACCCCTATTACGGCACCGAAGCCGACTTCGCCGTCGCACGCGAACAGATCGAGGGCGCCATGCCCGGCCTGCTCGCCTGGGTCAATGCCGAGTTGGCGGAGCGCTGACGCGCCCGACCATCGGGTGCTGATCGCCACCCGCCGCCGTCTCGGGGTGTGCGATGCACAGTAACGTTGAGGTATGCGGACGCTGCGAACCTTCCTGCGGCCCGGGTGGATCGCCCTGGCCATCGTGGTGGTCGCATTCGCCGCACTGTGCTTTTCCATCCTGGCGCCGTGGCAGCTGGGCAAGAACACCCGAACCTCCGAGCGCAATCACCTGATCGAACAGGCGGTGACCATCAAACCGGCTCCGCTGGAATCGCTGACCACTCCGGGCGTCTTCGACGCCGGCAAAGAATGGCGTGAGGTCACGATGACCGGCGAGTTCCTGACCGACAAACAGGCGCTGGTCCGTCTTCGTTCGGTCGACGAACAGCCGGCGGTGGAGGTGCTGACGCCGTTCCGGGTGGCCGGTGGCGACCGCGTACTGGCCGTCGACCGCGGTTATGTGCGGCCACAGCAGGGCGGACTGCCCGACGTTCCGGCGCCCCCGTCCGGCGAGGTGACCATCACCGGACGCATCCGGGCCGCCGAGGGCACCATCGCCGGGCGCGGCGCGGGGATGGTGGACGGGGCGTTGTCGATGTACACCGTCGACCCGCCCGAACTGGCCCGCGCCACCGGCACCCGCATGGATCCGTTCTACATCCAGCTCTCGCCCGACCAGCCGGGATCACTCGGCGAGATCCCGCTGCCCCAGCTCGATTCGGGGCCGTACCTGTCCTACGGGCTGCAGTGGCTCGCCTTCGGCATCATGGCCCCGCTCGGCGCCGGTTACTTCATCTACTCCGAGATCGGGCAGCGGCGCCGCGCGAAGGCCGCGGCCGAGGGTGTCGGCGACCCGGACTCCGTCAGCGAACCCGCGCCTGGCGAGGCACCAGCGGCCGGACGCCGACCACCACCCGACCGGGCCGCCCGGCGCCGCCTGCGACGCGCGGAACTGCGTGGCGAGACTCCGACCGGCCCCGACGACGAGTTGACCCGGATCGGAGCCGGACCCGACACCGAACACGCCCCACAGCAGGTGCGCGACAAACTCACCGAACGCTACGGCGGCTGACCCCGAGGATCGACCCCGCCACCACCGCCACCGCAACGGGCACGGCCGCGGCCTGCACCCGCTCCGACAGCGTGGCGGCCGCGCGCAACTCAACGACCCCGGGAGGCCGCCCGCGACCGAGCACCGGTCGCTCCTCGACACCGTGCGGGTAGACGGTACGGCCGCCGAGTCGCAGACCCAGGGCACCGGCGAACGCCGACTCCACCACGCCCGCATTCGGGCTCGGGTGACGCCGCGCGTAGCGCCGCCAGGACCCCAGCGCGGCGCGTGATCGGGAACCCATGGCGGCGGTGAGCACGCCGGTCACCCGCGCCGGGATCAGATTCGCCGCGTCGTCCAACCGCGCCGACGCCCACCCGAACCTGCGGTATCGCTCGTTGCGGTATCCCACCATCGCGTCGAGTGTGTTGATCGTGCGGTACACCAGCAGACCGGGGACCCCGGCGACCGCACCCCACAGCAGCGGCGCGACGGTGGCGTCGGAGGTGTTCTCGGCAATCGACTCCACGGCGGCACGACAGATTCCCGCGGCGTCGAGCGATTCGGGATCGCGACCGCACAGGCTGGGGATCGTCGCGCGCGCGGCACCGATGTCGCCGGCGGCCAGCGCGTCGGCAACCTCATCGCCCACCCGGACGAGACTGGTCCCGCCCAGCACCGTCCACGTCGTGGCCGCGGTCAGGACGAGCAGCGGAATCGGTGAGCTGCTACGCATCGCGACCCGCTGCGCGCAGGTGCCCGCCGTGGCGCCCGCGGCCACCCAGGCCGCCGTGAAGATCGTTCCCCGCATCCGCGAGTCGGCGTACAGCAGGTGTTCGGTGACCGCGATCGCCCGCCCGAGTCCGGCCACCGGGTGCAGCCGCTGCGGGTCGGCCACCAGACGGTCGAGCACGAACCCGGCAGCGAGGCCGATCGCGGTGGCCCATCGGCGGTGGCGGCCACGCGGATCGGTCATCGCGCGATCCTAACGCGCATCGCCGCACCGGTAGCATGGACTGCTCGATGGTCAGATCAGTCCCCACCCCCGTTCCCGGCAATCACCGCATCGACACCGGCATCGCCGAACTGCAGCCGGACCCGATCTCGGGTGGCTGGCTCCTGCTCATCAATGGCACGCACAGCTCGCACATTCATCCCGACGACCCCACCACGTTGGATTTCGAGTATCTGCGGCAGATGGCCGCGGTCATCGAGGATCGATACGGGCACCGCGACGGTGGGGATGGCGCGACGCCACCGCTGCGCGTGCTGCATCTCGGTGGCGCGGCCTGCGCACTGCCCCGCTACCTCGCCGACCGGTATCCGCGCGCCCGCCAGGTTGCCGTCGAGATCGACGCCACCCTGGCGCGACTGGTGCGGGAGTGGTTCGACCTGCCACGGGCGCCCGCCCTGCGCATCCGCGTCGGCGACGCACGTGAGGTTGTCGAGGCGCTCACGGAGGGTTCCCGCGACGTCAGGTGCGACGCGTTCGACGGTGACCGCGCTCCGTCGCACCTGACGACGGTGGAATTCGTCCGTGCGGTCCGCCGGGTGCTCGCGCCCGGGGGTCTGTACCTCGCCAACTGTGGCGACGGCCGCAACCTGGAGCTGGTCCGGGCCGACGCGGCCGCGGTGGCCGAGGTGTTCGCGAATGTCCTGCTCGTCGCGGACCCCGCGATGCTCAAGGGCAGACGGACCGGCAATGTGGTGGTGGTGGGCAGCGACGCTCCGCTGGAACCGTCCGCGGCACTGGTGCGGACCCTGCTCAGCGACCCGCTGCCGGCGCGAACCATCTCGGGTGCCGCGGCTCGCCAATTCGGTCGCGGGCGTGCCCGCCGGGACCCGCAGCCCGGCGACGTCGGCGAAGTCGATCAAACGAAGGACAAACGCTGAAGTACCGCGAATCTGCGAGTGTGGCATCGCGGATTTCCCGTCAAAAGCCCAGGATCGCTGTCGTCTCACCGGCCGACACGTCGCTCGATCCGACATCCGAGCCGATAGGGTGAGCACCATTCCCAACGGGCGAATCCGACGCGGATGGCGTCGTCACCCGCACCGCCGCGCGACCACTCGGAGGACACCACACGCATGACCGGGCCGAACCCATGAGCGCGCCGAACACGCGTACGGGTCAGCAGCTGGGCCCCTACCGCATAGGAAAGCTGCTGGGCCGCGGCGGTATGGGCGAGGTGTACGAGGCGTACGACACGACGAAGGAACGCACGGTCGCGCTGAAACTGCTTCCACCGCAGTACATCCAGAGCGCCGAATTCCGCGACCGGTTCGAACGCGAGTCACGCACGGCCGCGCGGCTGTCCGACCCGCACATCATCCCCATCCACGATTTCGGCGAGATCGACGGCCTGCTGTTCATCGACATGCGGTTGGTCGACGGCAGGGATCTGCGGGCCGTCCTGGCCGACGGACCACTCGACCCGGCACGGGCGGTCGCGCTGCTCAGCCAGATCGCGGGTGCGTTGGACGCCGCCCATCGCAACGGCCTGGTCCACCGCGACGTGAAACCCGACAACATCCTGGTCGACGGGGAGGACTTCGCGTATCTCGTCGACTTCGGTATCGCGCACGGCACCACCGACCCCCGCTACACCATGGTGGGAACCGCGCTCGGATCGCTGGCCTACATGGCACCGGAACGATTCGACGACGCCCCCGCCGGTCCCCCGGCCGACATCTATTCGCTGGCCTGCGTGCTCTACGAGTCCATCACCGGTCACACCCCGTTCGAGAGCAACTCCGATCAGGCGCTGATGACCTCGCACATCACCAAACCACCGCCGACAACCGGCGGGCCGCTCGACCCGGTGATCGCCAAGGGCATGGCGAAGAATCCGGCGGAGCGGTACTCCGGCGCCCGGGAGATGATGCGCGCGGCCGCCGCCGCGTTGTCGGCACCCACGACACCGATGCGCGGCCCGGCACCCGGTCTCGCGCCTCGCCCGGGTCCGCCGGCGACACCGCCGCCCGGGATCGGGTCCGGGCCCACCGTGGTCGGTCCGCTGGGTGGGGCCGCGACATCGGGCCCTACGATGCCACGCGGACTCTACGGCCGCCCCGATATGCACGCCGCTCAGCACCCGTCCGGGCCGCAGGGCTCCTGGCCCGCGGGCCCGCCCGCCCCGGCGGGCGGCGGGGGCGCATCCGGCCCACCGCCGTCGGCGTCGGGACCACAGTCGTTCTCGGGGCCGTGGTCGCCGGGCGGGCCGCCGCCGAAGAAGCCCGGGCGCGGGCGGATGATCGCGGTGTTCTCGATCATCGGCGTGGCGGTGGTCGCGCTCGCGGTGACCGCGGTGGTTCTGGTGTCCGGTGGCGGCGATTCACCACCGCCCGGACCCGCCACGTCGTCGTCGACGCCCGTCGCCGCCGCGACATGCGAGTTCCACGACACCCCGGTCACCGGACCGAAAGCTCCCAAACCCGCTGCGCAACAGCCGGACACCGGAACCGTGGACGTCACGATGAACACCACCGCGGGTTCGATCGGACTGGAACTCGACCGCGCGAAGGCGCCGTGCAACGTCGGTGCCATCGTGTCGCTGACCAAGTCCGGCTTCTACGACAACACCACGTGTCACCGAGTCGGCGACGGCTACCTCATCTGCGGCGATCCCACCGGCGGGCAGGACTCGAATCCGGGATGGTCGAGCCCCGACGAGTTCCCCACCGACCTGGTCGCGGCCGGCGGCAACGACGACAAGGGACGACCACTGGTCACCTACCCGCGCGGCTCCATCGCGGTGGTCAACGTCGATCCGCCCGACCGCAAGGACCCGAAGCAGACGTTTGCCGCCAGCGCGTTCTTCATGCTCACCAAACCGGTCGACCAGCCGGCGGCCTACACGATCGTCGGCACCGTCGACGACGCCGGGCTCGCTGTCCTCGACCGAGTCGTCGCGGCCGGCTACGTCCCCGCGAAACCCGACGCGAAATACGGCCGTCCGTCGACGCCGGTCATCGTCACCACCGCCACCGTGCAGTAGTGATCGCTACTCCCCTGCGCGCTGGATTATTCAAATGACCTGGATTATTCAAATGACATAGTCGAGCCGGTCGAGGATGCTCTTGCCGAGTGCCTCGTCGCCGTCGATGCGCACCGCGCCGGGGTCCGCGTCGCGCCGACCGCCCGCGAGTCGGGCGAACACGGCGGTGTCGGCCCGCAAGGACACATCGGCCGACGCGTCGCCGTCGGGAAACTCCTCGACCGCGGCGGCGCGCTGGTCCACCGCGATCCGGACGGTGCGTCCCCCGGGTCCGGTGAGTTCGATGAGAACCCGTCGGCCCGACGGGACACCTGCGCGTTTGCCGACGACGAACGGAAGCGAGGCCTCGATCTCGTCGAACGCCCAGCCCGCCGTGACCGGGTCCGAGGGCGGTGCGACCGCGACGCCGTCGCGGAGATCGAGTTCGTGCATCCAGCAATCGAATACACGGATGCGCATGAAACGCCCATAGGTGTCGGGGCCCGCGGGGGTCATGGCCTCGGCGTCGAACTCCTCGTCGGACATCGCTTCGAGTGCCGCGGTGCGCACCCCCACGATCTCGTCGAATGCGGCGAGAACGTCGGCGCGCGGCCGATCGCGGAAATGCTCCACCCAGCCCTCGTTGAGTTCGCCGATGGGGTTTCGGACGTGCGAGCGGCCGGAGATGTCCGCGGCCTGCGGTCGGCGTCCGGCCAACATGCTCTCGGTGCCGACGACATGCGCGATCACGTCGGCGTTGGACCAGCCCGACAGCACCGCGGGTGCCGACCACTGCGCGTCGGTGAGCTCGCCGGCCAGTGTTCGCAGTGCGGCCCATTGGGCGCGCAGTGCGTCGGTGATCGCGGCCTTGTCGATGTGGGTGTGTGGCATGGATTCTCCTGATCGTCGTGTCGTTCTCAGCGGACCGGTTGAACACAGCTGTCGGGTGCTGCCACCACAGAACACCATTGCGGTGGGCGACTGGGCCGGTAGCCGGCGGGAACCCCACCGTCCGCGGTGATCTGCCGATAGACCGGCACCGCGTCGGTGGGGCGGCGACGAAGCGCCGGATCGGCCTTCACGTCCACCGTGTAGAGGCCGAATCGGGGTGTGTAGCTACCCCATTCGTAGTTGTCGGTGAGACTCCAGTAGTTCAGGCCCAGCACCGGGATACCGTCGCCGAGGGCGCGCTGCACCCAGTAGACGAGGTCACGCAGGTGATCGCCGCGCCGGTAGCCGTCGGGGCGAGGCGCACCCTTCTCGGTGGGCATCCCCGTTTCCACCACGTAGAGCGGTATGCCGGGGTTGCGGCGCGCCAGGTCGCGCAGGGCGTAGTAGAGGCCGTCGGCGGCGATGGACGCCTGCCACGGCGAGCCGGTGGCCGCGTTGATGGCGCTGAGGTCGGTCGGTGTGCCCGCGTAGTAGTAGTCCACGCCGAGGAAGTCGAGGGTGTCGCGCACCCGGTCGACGAAGGTGGTGTCGATGGCCGGCTCCGCAGTCGGCATGTAGGCGATGTTCGACGACACCATCGCGGTGTGGTCGCGACGGTGGATGTGCTGGTAGATGGCGCGATGCGCGGCGACGAGCCGGTCGAGCATGGCCGGCGCCAGGGCGGCGGGCAGACCGCCCATCCGTAGTTCGTTGATCACGTAGAACGTCGGTTCGTTGATCGTGATCCACAGGGGGTGGTAGTGCGCGTAACGGTCGACGACGAATCGCGCATTGCGCAGCCACGCGCCGGTGGTGCGCGGATCGGCCCAGCCGCCGCGGTCGGCGATCCATCCGGGATACACCCAGTGGTCCAGGGTGATCATCGGACGCATCCCCGCGGCGACGATCGCGGCGATCATGGTGTCGTAGTAGGAGATTTCGCGGGTGTCGAGCACACCCGGCCGGGGTTCGATGCGCGCCCATTCGACGCTCACGCGATACACCCTGACGCCCAGTCCTTTCGCGAGCGCGATGTCGGAGGCATAGCGATGCCGGAAGTCCACCGACGTGCCCACTCGATCGTCGGTGCGACCGGCCCGCTCGTAGCGCACCCAGTTGCTGTCCGGGGAAAATCCCTCGCTCTGGAAACCCGACGACGAAACACCCCACAGAAAGCCGGCAGGCACCGGACGCACCGCGCGCGGTGCGGCACCGGCTACCGCCGGAGTGACCACCGACGGCGCGAGTAGCGCACACGCCAGCGCCACGAGCACGGCGGCAACCACTGGTGATCGCCGTCGTCGTGCCGACCTCCGCATCGGTTCAGGATCGCAGACGGGGGGCGCCGCCGCGGCGGCAACGATCGAACTCGGCTCTGCCGCGGCATCGGCCTGAGCGCAGGTTTCGGCCGATTACCGCGCGCGATGTGTCATCGCGACCGTCTAGGCTGTAGCGCGTGCCCGAACCCGACCAGCGCTGTGTCCGGCGATCGCTGACCCGTGCGCTTGTGCTGATGGTGCTCGTCGGTGCAGTCATCGCCGCCGGCGTTACCCCTCCGGCCGCGGCGGCACCTCGACACGTCGTGGCCGACACGGGCTGCGGGCTCGGCACACTTCGCGCCACCGCGGGCAGTACCGGTCACACCACGGTGGTCGACGGCGTCAGCCGCACCTATCGGGTGCACCTGCCCAGCGGTTACACCGGTCTCTCGTCGTACCCGCTGATCGTCGCCTACCACGGACACGCCGAACGCAGCACCAGTTTCGAGACCTACACCCGGCTCTCGTCGCTCCCGGCGATCGTTGTGTACCCGGATGGGTTGCGTGGCACCGACAACAAGGTCTCTTGGCAGGGCGCACCGTACTCGTCGCCGCGCTCCGACGACATCGCGTTCACCCGCGCTATCCTGCGCGAGGTTCGGGCGTCGACCTGCGTCGATTCGCACCGCATCTACGCGGTGGGTCGCTCCAACGGCGGTGGAATGGTGTCGGTGCTGGCCTGCCGGATGCCCGGCGAGTTCGCCGCCTTCGGCATCGTCAGCGGCGCGTTCTATCAGCAGACCATGTCCGGTTGCGGGGCGGCGCCGGCCGCGTCGATCATCGACTTCCACGGCACCGCCGACGGCGTGATCCATTACGACGGGGGTGTGCGCTTCGGCGAGCGGTACTGGTCGGTGCCCGACTGGCTGCACATGTGGGCCGCGAAGGCAGGGTGTGGCACCACCCCCGTGACGGTGCCGGTCAACGTCTTCGTCGACCGCCTCGACTGGCCGTGGTGCAGCGGCTTACGCGGAGGCGAGATCACCCACTACCGCATTCGTGGTGGCACACACCGCTGGCCGGGCTCCACCGGCAACCGCGCAGCCGGACAGGTGAGCGATTCGATCTCGGCGACGTCGCTGATCTGGCAGTTCTTCCAGACGCACACGAGCTGACACCGCGGCCGCGACGGACCGGTGACTCTCGACCCTCAATGCGGACGGCATCTGTCCGCGATGTGGGGCACGATGAGGTCATGTTGGAGACATCGGCACGTCTGCTGCAGCTGCTGTCGCTGCTGCAGATGCGGCGCGAGTGGTCGGGCGCTGCACTCGCCGAGCGGTTGAACATCACCACGCGCACGGTTCGGCGCGATGTCGACAAGCTGCGTGAGCTCGGTTATCCGGTCGACGCCACCGTCGGGGTGGGCGGCGGGTACCGGCTCGGCGCCGGCGCGGAGATGCCTCCCCTGCTGCTCGACGATCAAGAGGTTCTCGCCGTCGCGCTCGGGCTCAACGCGATCTCCACCGGCTCGGTCTCCGACATGGCCGAGGCGTCGGACGGTGCACTGACGAAACTTCGGCAGGTGATGCCGTCTCGACTGCGCCACCGCCTCGATGCGCTGTCGATGGATGCGGTGCCGCACAGCAGGGGCGACGCGACGGTGTCGGCCGAGCATCTCACCGAGATCGCCACCGCGTGCCATCGACACGAACGCCTACGGTTCGACTATCGCCGCGGCGACGGCACCGAGAGCCGCCGAGAGGTGGAGCCGCATCGTTTGGTGCGCAACGGTTTTCGTTGGTATCTGCTGGCCTGGGATCTCGGCCGGGAGGACTGGCGTTCGTTCCGGGTCGACAGGCTCGACCCGAAAACACCCACCGGACCACGGTTTACGCCACGCGAGTTGCCCGGCGGCGATGCCGCCGCCTTCCTGGCGCGCAGCCTCGGTGAGGTCTATCGCCAGGCCGCCGCACGGGTTCGGGTGTACGCGCCCGCCGAGACGATCTCACCGATGGTCGACGACGCCTGGGGCACATTGGAATCGGCGGACGAGACGAGTTGCGAGCTCACGGTGTACAGCAGATCCCTCACCTCGATCGCGTATTGGTTGCACAAGTTCGGCCATGACTTCGCCGTGATCGAACCCGAGTCGCTGCGACGGGAATGCGAGGCGGCCGCAGATCGCCACGCCGCGATCGCCGAGCGGTACCGGCGGGCGAGCACATCGTCGCCGTGACCTTTTCGTGACCGGAGCGGGCGGGCGATCACAAGTGGGCCACGCCACTCGAGCGTGTCTATCGTGGCGCCCATGAGAGTCCTTGTGACCGGAGCGTCCGGCTACGTCGGATCACGGCTGGTGTGCGCGTTGCTCGATGCCGGACACGACGTGATCGTGAGTTTGGCAGGTCCCCGATAACCGGTCCAGGCAGTTCTAGAGCCAGTTCCTTGTTGTGATCGTCAGTCGATCTCGCAGCCCACGGGGTGATGTTGGTGG